>DAOVYR010000202.1 GCA_030635525.1 Candidatus Nanohalarchaeota archaeon
GATAACACTATCCTTGGCGCTCCCGACCTCCGCATTCCTGGTCGCCGCAAGCGCCTCAAGCCTCCACGAAGTAACAGTATCAGGCAATCTTACAGGCACCCTGACCTTCCCGCCCCCGTCAGCACGAAGCGACGGCATCCAGACCGCAGTATCAGGAAAACTGGTCCTTATCTTGATATCTTGTGGAACAACTCCCTTGTCTATCCACTCCGACTCCTCCGCTAGTACTCCTTCATAGCGCCCTCCCAAAGCCGTAGGCGCATTAACCGAGCGCATCATGTCTATATCATCATAAGCCACATCCGCACTCATTTTAGACAAAGAACCGGTCGTTATAAAGAACAATAAAAAAATACTAACAACAAAGACAATAAGTATCGCAAACACCAGTATAGACGATACAACAGTCACGCTTCTCGACCTGCCGCCATACTTTAGCCCCTCACCGATAAACGAGATAAGCAGCAATATCATCCCGACCACCAAAAACAGCAGAATCTCCTCTTCCGGCTCATATACTCTAATGGCCGCAAGAAGCAAAGGAAGCGCAGACATCATCCCCCCGGCAAAGCCAAGAGCCGCAAGCCACTTGCAGCCCCGTCCCTTCCTGAAAGCACCATAAGCCCTCTCAACCACAGAAACCAGTATCATGACACTACCCACACCAAACAAAAAGAATACAATATCTTCATCATCAACAACATCCATTATAGCAAGCAAAAAAGTCCCTATAATCACAGGCACGCCACCAGCACCAAGAGCAAGATACCTCTTATCAGCTCCATGATAACCACCCGCACCCTTACTCACCTTAACATACTTAACAGACAAAGCATACCCTGAAACAAGAACCAGCACAAGAATCCCAAGAGTAAAAAACACCCCCCCATCACCGGAAGTCCTCGGGTTTCTCGTCGCAACAGGACTCAGCGCACCTTCCTCCCCGAAAGAATACAGTGCCTCAAATGGCCTGAACTCATAATCCTCAAGAAGCATGATCGACTCATCAACAACCCCAAGCGTAACCTGGGCATTCGCCTTCCCGGTATCAACAGTAAGATCCACAACATCCCCCGGCTTGTAATCACGGCGCAAAAAATCAAGTTTCACATCAATCTCCTTATCAGCGCACGCACTAACCTGCACCGCCAGAGATTCAGAAAACCCGTTATTATACACAAATCCCTGTACGGCCGCAAAAGGAGCGATATCCCCGTACCCAAGCACAACCTCGCCTCTCGCATTATCATCAAGATTCAATGTCGCAAGAGTATTCCCAAACGGGGTACTCACAGTAATCACAACCGGCTTATTCGCATAATGGCTCCTTGCATAGACGCTGATAACCGCACTCTCACCACTCTCGTAGTCTGCCTTGTCTGCCTCAACAACAATATCTTTCTTATACCTCTCAGGCACATTTTCGACATAACATCCACCCTTGCAATTCCAGTAATTATCCGGCCTGAAATTAATATTCGCCGCCGCAGACGCAAAATACTTACCGTCATTTCCCGTAACCTGCACCGTAAGATAATCAGCATCCTGCGGGTAATTAAACACATAATTATACTCGCCGCTAAACCGCTTATCCAAAGAATTCACCACCGAAGACTGTCCATTATAATACTTTGTCACAGTGATTTTCGAATCAACATCAGATGCAGGCATACCATCTGGCTTTCGCGCAGCAATCTTCACATTCACAAGATCCCCTGCATCATATGCATTCAAAACAGGCGAAACCTCAAGCAAAAGACCGTTATACACAACCAGCACAGTCTTCTTTTCAGTCCGCACCTCCCCGCTTGCCGTATCTGTAAGTTTTCCCTCTATGATAATATGGTCCCTCTGGCTTTTATAGCGCAACTGCCCGGTATCAAAAGTATATTTATACTTCCCATTCCTCACCTTCACAGTCTCACTGACCTTCCGCGAAAGTTGGCTCAGAGAATAAACATCAATCTCTAGATACGCCTCAGCCACCGGCTCACCAAAAAGATAGCTTGCAAGAAAATCTATATCAAGCATCTCCCCTGCGACAACCCATGACCTCGTACTGATATCAAGATTAACAGTCGGCTTCTCATACTTCTCTACAAAAACATCATAACTCTCAGTCATGCCTGCTGCCTGCACCTCAAAAGAATATGTCCCTTCATCAAGAGTTACAGAAAGCGGGAAATCAAGTGTAAACTGCCCGTAATCATCAGTATCCATCTCTTTTTTATAGATCACAAGGCCCCCTTCATTCTTAACAGAGACATTGACAGATTCAAAAGAAAACGGCGCAAAAGAATCAGAAGACCTCTCCCATACATAACCTGCGAAATACACAGTATGCCCTGGTTTGTATATCTTCCTGTCAGAATACAGGTACATTCTCAAAGGTGACGACCTCACCTCTATTTGAGTATTGGTTACTCTCTTCCTGCCGTGATTCTCTGCATTTATCCAAAGATTATACTTTCCCGGCAGAATATCAGGCACAACACCATCAAACACAACAAGGCCGTTGACATTCGAAACACCCGTCATCCTGGCAGATGCCCCTCCATTTGCATATTCCCTAAATTCAAGCACAACCGAACTTTTAGGCATAAACCGGCCCTTGTCATCAACAACAAGCAAAAATCCGTCAAAATCCGAACCAGCATATTGGACATTACCTATGCGGCCATGTACATTAAGCACCTCACTCAAAGCCAGGTAACCCATAACCGGCTCATAAAAAAAACCAAA
>DAOVYR010000014.1 GCA_030635525.1 Candidatus Nanohalarchaeota archaeon
ATGTTCGAACAGCAGCAATGGGTAAACATGAAAGAGCACGCGTACGACCCCCTGAAAGGCCTCATAGCAAACCCCGAAGAAGACCACGGCCTCCTGTCAACAGAAGCAGTAAAGAAAAACAAGCTAAACGAATGGCTTGCAGGACGATACAAATAACAATAGCGATAACAACAACAAGGTAAACTACAATGTGCCCCGATGAAACCGAAGGCTTTCTTGAAAATCACGCCAAAAAAAAGAAAAAACAAGATGTCTGGCAAAAAGAAAAATACAGATAACCCCTAACCACAAGAAACAAAAATTAACCACAACTCGGGTGGGTGGGGGCTCGAGAACCATGCGCTTGAGCACAGCGCCTGTGACCCAAAGCGAAGCTTTGTGGTCGCACTGATCGCCAGCCTTTCTGAAGGCTGTTCTACCACATAAGCCCCGGGCTCGGCTTCCAGTCAGCGCAATTATACTCATCAACAACCCTGTCATAAACCCCTTTCGTCATCCCCGCAACATTCTCCCAGCTATACATATCCCTCACATTACCATAAGCATTATTCACAATACTATCCTTCAAGCCACCATCCACAAGAACCCTCTTAATCCCAATCGCAAGCGACTCAGAATGCCCGGACCACACCTTAAGGCCATTCACTTCATGCTGAACAATCTCAGAAAGCCCGCCAGTATCCGCAACCACAACAGGCGTATGCGAAGCCATACCTTCAAGCGCAACAATCCCGAACGGCTCATAGCGCGACGGGATAACAACAACATCAGACACATGCAAAAGCGCATCAAGCGTCTTATCATCAGTATAGCCTGTAAACAACACCTTATCCCCAAACCCCATCTGCCATACCAGAGCCTTGCACTTATCAGTCATATACCCTTCCCCGGCAATCACAAACTTCGCATCAGGAACTTCCGAAAGAACAGACTGCACAGCACCCACAAGCACATCAACCCCCTTCTCCCACACATGCCTCCCGACAAAAAAAACAATCTTCTCATGCGCCAAAGCAAACCTGCCCCTTACCTCAGAATAATGCCCCGAATCAGAACTATACTTAGACACATCCACCCCGTTCACAACCACATCCACCTTCTCCCATGGTGTAGAAAACGCAGAACACACACTCTGCTTCATAAAATTAGAACACACAATAACCCTCCACGACTCATACACCATCTTGCGCTCAATATCATGTATCAACGCCTGCCTGTCCTCATAAATACCACCTCGCCGCCCCTCCTCAAGCGAATGAATAGTAGAAATGAGAGGTATCCTGAAAATATGCTTAAGCCCCACAGCCGCAGTCGCCACAAGCCAGTCATGCGCATGTATCAGCGAAACATCCTTAAACTCCTCAATAACCTGGCTCGCATGCTTCTGCATAAGAACATTCATCTGGAGCGCCCACGACGGAAAATCCTCCGCAGGAATATTATCAGCATCAAACCGGAACACATGAACGCCATTAACATTCTCATAACCCTGGTTCCCGGAAAAAGCGCACACAACAACAATCGGCTCAATACCTGCCTTCACCTGCGCACGCGTCAACTCCTCCACATGCGTTCCAAGCCCGCCAACCTTATGCGGCGGATATTCCGACGTTAAATGAAGCACTTTCATAAAAAAACCTCAATCATCCCTCTTCTCTTTCTCAGAAACACCCACAGGCACATCCCAGTTCTTAAGCACCCACGAATAATCCCTCACAACATCCTTCGCCCACGACGGGGTCTCAGGCTTTAAAACATTCACCTTTGACTCACTGGGTGAATAAAACTGCAAAAGAGCACTCTTCATCCACTCTTCATTCACATGAATGCTACTTGACGCCTGAGATGCTCGCCACTCAATCTGCTTCACAGCCTCGGTAAACCCGTTATTCACACCCGGTGTACGCTGCTCCTGCAGCGTATAATAACTTGAAATCAGCGGCTTCCTAAGCGCACTCTGGAGCGTTATCCCTGCAGGAAACATCTGCCATTCATGCGTATGAATCAGATCAATATTACCCTCACTATGATAAATATCAGCCACAACCCGCCCAATCTCCATATTCAAAGTAATCGCCCACGTAAGAGGCGAATAAGACTTAACAGAATTACCGACATAATGTATCTCTGCCCCGCCAATATTTGTAGTCTGCCCTGCCTTCCAGGGATCAAAAGACACCACATGCGTATTAATCCCTCTCTGGACAAGACCTTCCGCAAGATTCTTGCACTGCAAAGATACCTGGGTTATATCCCTGGGCAGGTACTCTGCCGTAATCAAAACAACATTCTTTAGCTTCCTCTCATATGCGACATCAGTTGGACTAATACGAAGCTGCTTTAAAATCTTCTCAATAATCTTCTGATTCGCCTGATTCAACCCGCTCACATCATCACCAAAGAACTTTACACATAACTAAACGCGCATAATCAACATATTGTATCCCAACATACCAACATGCACTACGCGCACATACAACATATACACATCTAACATATTTATATCTTATCTATATTATCTGAATACCACAAATTTAATATTCAACTCAATACTTCATATGCTTGCAAACACACACTCTAAGAATCGGAAAAAACCCAATCACTTAACCTTCTCAAGCGCCATATTATGCGCAACCACATAATTCGCCGCAAGATTCTTCCAGTCCGCAACCAGAGACAACCTCTTCGCATGATACTTCCTCGAAAGAATCTCACTCTTATCCATCTTCACGACAGCAGAAAAAATATCCTTCAGATCCCCGACAATATCATCATCCTTCTTACTATTCCTCTTGAGGATATAAATCCCGGTATCCTTCATCCCCTTCATCTTACCCTCCATAAACTTCCCATACCCTGCAAGATCCGTAGTCACAGTCAAAGCACCATTAGCAATCGTCTCAAGAGGCGTATACCCCCACGGCTCATAAAACGACGGGAACACCCCAAGACTGCACCCAAGCACAAACGAATTATAACTCAAAGAAAGCATCCGATCCGAATTCGAAAGATACGCAGGATAATAAATCACTTTCACCCTATCCTCCTCCCTGTTCAAAAGCCCGTTCTCCCTAAGCATCCTGAGTATTACATCACCCCCATCATTATGCAACTCAAACGCGCACAAGGGAGGCGCCCCACCGCTCCTGGACTTAAAAGCCGAAGCAAGCTTCTTGATATCCATCTTCTGGTAATCCGTAAGATAATCCGAAATCTTCATATCCGTCTTCCCGGAAGTAAGCGAACCAGTCATACTCGCACGGATATCCACAGACAAATCATCCACATACTCCTTGATATCTGAAAACAAAGACAGATTCTCAAGCGCCTCATGATTCTCACTCTTCGTACTTGCAGGAATCATTATAAACGCAAACACATCCGTCTTATCCTTCTTCTCCTTAAGCTCATTATTAAGTCTTGCAAGACTCTGCACAAATACATCTACCCCTTTATTGCGCACCTCATACCTGCCGGATATAAACATAATCCTCGGATCAGTCAGATTGACCTCATAATACGGCTTAAAATACCCTGCAAGAAAATCCATAATCTTCTCCTTACACTTGCGATGCAGGTAAATACACTCCTCCATAGACGGGTACTTCCCAAGCTCAAGGCCATTAGGAAGCACAACATCCGGTCTCTTCGAAAGGATATACTCCGCCTCCCGCGCAGTCGTCTCAGAAACAGTCGTAAAAGCCTCGCACTCTGAAGCGCAAGCGCACTCAGTAAGATGCTTCGCCTCAACATCATACTCATAAGACTTCCTTGGATCCACTGTCCGGCCCTTCTTCAATCCATCTTCAATCTCCCTGACAAGACTATCACTGCAGTTCGCCATACTCCTGCCAAGCATCGTAGCATGCGTAGTGAACACAGTCGCAACCTTCACATTCCTCGACTTCAGATAAAGAAGCCCGGCACCAGACATCCACTCATGGAACTGCGCAACAACCCTCTTCAGATGAAGATCCTCCTTCAATCTCTCGATAAGCATCCCGCATGCATACGCCCACACCACAGGATCCCCGAACCACGAATCAGACCGCAAAGAATCAATCTTATACTTCATCCACAACTCAGTCTTAATATCATTCAAATGCCCACGATAGCCACTAATATCCAAAAGAATACAATTCGGCCTGCCCCTTGCAGAAACCCACGTCCCGAAATGGCACTTGATACCCAGCTTCCCAAGCTTCGCAAAAGTCCCCGCAAACGCCTTCGAATCTTTCTCCTCAAACTCAACCTTTGCCTGTTTAGGATCATAAAACCCTATAGTATAATAATTCTTGCCATAATACCTAAGCATCTGCTCAGACTTCGTGCGAATCACAGTATAAATACCACCAACCTTATTCGCAACCTCATACGACACTTCAAAAAAATAGTCTGCCTCAGCCAAAACATCATCCATAAATTTCACCCTTCCTCTCTTCAAAATAAAATTCCCCTCATCAGAGAATCGCCATCTTCCCAAACCGCGCCACGCCATACCATCCAAACAGCAACGCAAAACATATCCAATTTCATAAGATATATATACATCTTTGTTTAAATAGTTTCAATAAAACTTACAAATCCTGAAAAACAAATATTAACAGCCGCGAAGTGATAAAATGTTAAGTTGGAAAATCGAAAAACAACAACTCAAATCAAAACAGTACAATACATCTGGCCTGCACTCATTCATAAACCGGTTCACAGACACCGGCTTCAAAACAAAATGGTGCGGCATCTGGACACCCCCGATCAAAGCATTTGAATATTTTGCATACAGGATTAACAATACATGGCTCTCAGACCATAACTGCACAAGATGCACCATAAAGCCATGGGGCTGCAAACACTACTTCGCAGCAGATGACCTGGACATAACTGAAACTGTTTTCGCACCGGACAACCACCCATCAGCAATCTCCATAATTACCCTGAAAAACAAAACCACAAAAAAAAGAAAAATAAAGATAGACATGGAAGCAGCAGTCAACATAAGAACAAAAGAAGAAAACATCCACGAAAGAAAATACGAAACAGAATTCAATGAACTAAGAAAATCAGTCATAGTTAAATCCGGCGCAGGATATTGTACATACGGGCTCGGGAAAACAGAAAAAAATATTGAAATCACGAACACCCCATCGAATGAATACAGGAACCACAACCCCGGCTCACCGCAATGCTGCTTCATTCCCGGCAGATATAGCATAACATTCAACTTAGGCATCAACGAAGAGATAAAAATCCCCCTAATATACTGCGCAACAACCAAAGACAAGACCACATTAATCGACACATACGACAAATGCGCACAGAATTGGGACAAATATCTCTCCTCAAAATTAAAGAAATCAGTCGAAACATACCACAATCATGACATCAACACCCCCCATAACCGCCTGGATAAAACATTCCTCTGGGCGCAATACAGCCTTCAGGGACTCGTAAACAAATCAGACATAGGCACAGGAATCCTCGCAGGCTACCCGTGGTTCCTCGAATACTGGGGAAGAGACATATTCTGGAGCCTCCTTGGCCTCATAGACATGGGCAGATTCAAAGAAGCAAGAGAGATATTCCAGACCATGGCAAAATACCACGACAAAAGAATGCCCTGCATAATTCATCTCGACGGCAAAAAAGAATACCATGGCGCAGACATAGACCCCCTATTCCTCATAACATTACTGGACTACGAGAAAAAAAGCGGCGACCTGACACTAAGAAAAGAACTCAAAAAAAACATAAAAGCATCACTAAAAAACCTCGAGCTAATGGACTACATCGCCACCCACAAACCAGGCGAAACATGGATGGACTCAATCAAGCGCCCCGGAAGTGCAATCGAGATCCAGGCAATGTGGGTCGAGGCATTAAAAACAATAGAGCCAAAACTCTCAATGAAGATGAACAAAAAACTGAACCAGAACTTCTGGAACAATGACAAAAAAACCTACTATGATACATACTCAAAACTGCCGGACCCGGAAATAACAGCCAACGAACTAGTGCCTCTCTTCTTCGGCTTAACCCCGGAAGCAAAAGCACAGCATGTACTAAAAAGAACAAAAACAGAACTAAAAAGCGTCTACGGCATCAGAACCAGATCCAAGACAAGCAGGAACTACAACCCGTCAGGCTATCATACCGGATCCTGTTGGGGACTGACCACCGGCTGGGGCGCAGTAGCCTTCCTGAGATACGGCATGATCCACGAAGGAATAAACTGCCTCGACGACTATTCGTACGATTGCGAAAAATTTCAGCCAGGAGGCCTATCCGAAATAGTAGACGCCAAATCCGGAAAACTACTTGGCACCCCTGATCAGGCATGGTCTTCCTCGCTCTTCATCTACGCAACCGACGACCTCCTCTTTGGCATCAGGCCGGACATAGAAAAAAAAATCATCGCAATAGAGCCGAAACTGCCGGACACATGGGGACATATGTACAGGAACGGAAAAATCATTGCAGGCAACACATTTGACCTCAAAATCGACAGAAACGCCGACGGCATGGAAATCAGGATAGAATTCAGGCAAAAACCAAAAGACCTCACCTGCGAACTAACAATGCCCGAATGGATAAGCGAGATACACCACAAAAATAAAAAAACCAAAAAAAGAAAACTCAAATTCACAATGGAAAAAGAAAACATAATCATCGGACTCAGAAAATAAATACAGTACTAACAAGCGACAACACTTTGTTCTCAGATAAGTAGGTGAAATCATCTCCGGATAGGATCATGTCACCTCCTAGTCATCATCAGACAAGAGTCCAGGTACTCTTTAATCAGAACCATTAAATAATTTTTCATTGCAGCCCAAAAAAAGGCGAAACAATCCTTATGTGCGCTCAATCAAAACGAACCAGTGACCTTTCATGTACTTGAGTAAAGCGCCAGTGACCTAAAGCGAATCACAGAACACCACATGTGTGCGCTTGAACGAAGTGAAACGCACCTAATCGCCAGCCTTTTATAAGGCTGTCGCTCAGCCTTTCAGAAGGCTGCTCTACGGCGCCACAGAAATATTCACACCATAATCTATAGCCTCAACAGAGATACGATGAACCCCTGGTGTCGTAGGCAGACTACCGGACACATTAAAATCCACAATATTGAAAATATCATTCGAAGCAGACCCGGCAGATATCTTCATAATTATCATCTGGTTGGAAAGCGTGGTTGAAAGAATATTTCCCGGAAACCTCACACGATTCGTAATCTTTGCAGGCGCCCCTTGGGCATAAACAATCCGCGACATATCCGTAATCTTATCCACAGCATCCCTTGCAACCACATTATCTGTAGTACGCTTCAAATCAACCACAGCATTGTTACCCATCAATATAACAGGCGTCAAAAACAAAAGCGAAATCGCAATTACAATAAGATACTCTGTTGCAGCCTGCCCTATCCTTTTAAATTTCTGCATAACATTATACTCTATATATAGAACTAGTTTATATTATTATAGGGAGACACAAATTTATATGCGTCCTACAATACTATACTGTACACAAATAATCATAAACTCATCGCTTCGTCAAAAAAAGGTGAAACACTTGGCTCAATGGAAAGAAACAATGCTGGAAACAGGCATCGATCAACTACTGGAAATCATATCAGAAAGAAAATCAGTAAGCGTTAACGACCTATCCAAAGAGCTATCCCTGTCAGTAGAGACAATCGAAACATGGGCAGAAATATTGAGTAAGGAAAACATCATCTCAATAGAATACGACCACAGCGGAAAACTAATACTAACCAATAAAATAAAAAACGTAAAAGAGAAAAAAAATAAAGTTGAAGGACTGAGAGATGAAGTCGACAGCGAAGTAGCAAGCATAGAACAAAATGTAAAAGAAGAAGCAAAAATAATGCGTGAAGAGCATAACACCATTGAGAAATTCGAGGAGGTCGTTAAGAAAGAATATGGTGACTCACTAAAACTGGAAAATAAGCTAAAAGAAATCAGTGCACGCGAAGAGAACCTAAAAAAACTACTCAAAATAATCGAGGCAGAAGAATCCAAGATAAAAAAAGAGAACTTCAATATTAACCAGATAATCAAGAACAAGATAACCCAAATAAAAAAAACAGAACAAAATCTAAAATCATTCGAAACACAAAAAGACAGACTATTTAAAGATATCGAAATCATTAAAAGACTATCAAAAGCTATTAATAAGGAACACCCTTCAGACATGGCAGGTAAAATCGAAGAGATTGAAAAAGATATACTTGATATAAGAAAACAAAGCAGATCTCTCGACAAGAAGTACAGTATCATCAGAAAGATAATATGTAAAATCTAGAATTATATGTAAAACACAAAACAGGTGAACAACGTGCCTTGCGGTAAAAAAAGAAAATCCTCAAAAATGAGACAACACAAGCTAAAGAAAAAGAGTAAAAAAATGAGGCACAGGAAGAAAAAGTAAAACTTAGCACCATAGTTGACGTCGTCACTAAATGGACAAACTCTACCAAAAACCAAGAGATGTCAATCTATATGGAAACGCCATTTGTCCATTTTGAACGCAAGTTCAAAAGCTTGGCACACAAGTGCCATGAAAAAGTTATGGCGTTTACTACATTTCCTAAAGATATCACCTAATTCAAGCACAATATCTACCATATCCTAACCTAATTTATATTTTCTTATCTTCTTAAGACATCCATGCTCGTTTTCCATCCACAACCAAAATGATGCAACATGAGCATACCACACGCAAATATAGACACATCCATATCATCGCCACTTTCTGGACTCAGACCATAACTCTCAAGTAAACTATATTAACAACCTTAGACATATTTCTATAATAATATACTAAGATGTGCATAAATATGGGTATTCTCTCTTTAATCAAAAAAAAAACAGACGACACCAGTCCAGAAGATAAAAATAATACTCACACGGACCTAAAATCCCACATACTAAACAACAAAAAAGACACAGAACAAAACCTGGAAAAAGCAAAAGAAGAAATCAAAAAGAAAATGCAGAAAATGAACAACACAAACAAAGACAAAACTGAAAAAGAAACCAAATCAAAAAGCACAGAACAAACCCTAGAAAAAGCAAAAGAAGAAATCAAAAAGAAAATGCAGGAAAAAGAACAAAAAAAGAAACCAGACCCATCCACACAAACCCAAAAAACATCAGGCGACAGCGGGGGGGAAACCGAAAAAAGCAAAAATGCCACCCAGAAAAAAGACGCGGCACAATCCGCAAATAATAATCAAAAGACAAAAGAAACCAAAGACCAAAAAAAACACAAAAAAAACACAAAAAAAGCCACCAGCAAGACAGAGAAAAAAGACGAAAACAAAAAAACAGAAAAAGAAGCCACAAAAAACGGGGATAACAAAAAAGTAGCAGTAAGCTCGATACTAAATAAAATAGGCAATCAAAGAGACATTGACATCAGCGGCGGCACCGTAGTTGAGACATACAACCTCAACGCAGACAATGTTTATGCAACAGTCACAATATACAACGTACCTAACCAATACATCCCGATATACTACATGAAACATCCCGTAGTAACCATAGGCACACTCGCGATATTGAACGCCATAAGAGAACAGCTTATCATGCTCGTCCAGATAACCACAAAAGAATTTGTAGACCCTTCAGCACTTGGCATTGTCAAGGAAAAATTCATGAAAAAAGCCTACGACCTGCTCGACCGCTACCTGCCCAGCGTATCTGAAAAAGAGAAAAAGACCCTTGCAGGCAACCTGATACACGAAATGCTCGGGCTCGGCGACATTGAACTGCTCCTAAGTGACCCCTATCTGGAAGAAATAGTAATCAACAGCCACAAAGACCCTATATGGGTATACCACAAACATCACGGCTGGCTCAAGACAAATATATTCACCAAAAGCGAAGACAAAATATACAACTATTCCTCATCTATCGGCAGAAGGGTAGGTCGGCAGATAACAAACCTCAACCCTCTGATGGACGCACACCTAAGCACAGGCGACCGTGTAAACGCCACGCTTTTCCCAATATCAACCAACGGAAACACAATAACCATAAGAAAATTCTCAAGATCCCCCTGGACCATAATCCACTTCCTTGAAGTCAAGACACTGACAAGAGAAGTCGCCGCTCTCCTTTGGCTTGCCATACAATATGAACTGAACATACTGGTCGCTGGCGGCACCGCATCCGGGAAAACATCAATGCTAAACATACTGATGCCCTTCATGCCCCCAAACCAGAGAATCATCTCCATAGAAGACACACGCGAGATAAACCTCCCGAAATTCCTGCACTGGGTCCCATTCTCCTCACGGGAAGCCAACCCCGAAGGCAAAGGCCAGGTCACCATGCTGGACCTGCTCGCAAACTCATTAAGAATGAGACCGGACAGAATCATCATCGGTGAAATCAGAAGATCCAAAGAAGCAGAAGTCATGTTCGAGGCCATCAGAACAGGACACTCCGCATACGCAACATTCCACGGCGACAAAGCCGAAGAGGTCCAGAAAAGATTAACCAATCCCCCAATCAACCTCCCAAAAAGTTCACTAAGCGCCCTGCACCTGATTGTCGTCCAATACAGGCATCGCAGAAAAGGCGTAAGAAGAACACTCGAAGTAGCAGAGGTTATCAAAGCAGAAGGCGAAGACTGCCTGAACCTGATATACCAGTGGAATGCAAGAACAGACACTCTTGATAAAGTAAACAAATCCTACAGGATATACAAAGAGATCCAGTTATACACAGGAATGAGCAATGAAGAAATCGACGCCGATTTGGCAAACAAGGCAAAAATACTTGAATGGATGACAAAATACCAGATAAAAACAATAAACACAGTAGGAAAAGTCTTTGCAGAATATTACCGTGACGAAAATACAGTCGTAAAACTTGCAAAATCAGGCACATCACCAAAAGAATTACTGGGCCCGGAACTGTACTCCGAAATCGCCCCTGCACAAAAACCCTCCACTAAACCCGAACACTCCGACAATCAGAAGACACACGAATAACTTTCGGATGCGATTAAATGAAGACACTCAAAAAAAAACACCTTCTCAATAAATCCAGAAAATACCTGCGAACCGCAGGGAAACTGGAGCCAAGCTTTCCGTCAGTATCCATGGACCTCCTGCAATCCGGAACAAACCTCACACTAATACAGCATATAGCAATTTGCATTTATACAACCGTCAACCAGACCG
>DAOVYR010000166.1 GCA_030635525.1 Candidatus Nanohalarchaeota archaeon
GATGAAAAGTGGTACCTGTTCACATCCCCTCCAAGAAGGGACGATATGTGAAGATTCAGTTAGTTCTCTTCCTTTTTTCTTCTCAGTTATGTTCTTTACTAACATCAATATAAAAATTCATATAACTGACAAGCACAGTCTCAGCAATCACAAGCACAATAGGCCCAATCAAAAACCCGTTCACACCAAAAACCAGTGGTCCGCCGAAAAACCCTATGACAATCGTCATCGGGTGAACTTTCCCTGCCTTGCTTCCTAGAATCGGCCTTATAAAGAGATCGGGTATAATATTCAGGAAAATTGCCCCAAAACCAATCACTAAAAGGGCGCTAGTCATATCTCCCTGCAGAAACATAAATATCCCGATACCAGTATAAACAATCCATATCCCCAAAAGCGGCAAAAACCCGAAAATACCTGCAAGCAGCGCAAGAATCGCAGGATAAGGAATCCCTATAAGATTAAAGCCAATCCATGCAAATATCGTAACAAGTACAGATATCGTAATATAGGACAAGAACAAAACATCAAAACTATTCTTAAGCCCAGTCATAATACTCTGGATCATCCTTTTTTCCCTGTATTCAAGGGTATTGATATATCTCTTAAAAAATTTAATCGATCCGCTCCCATCTTTAAGGAAATAGTAAGTTGAAAAGAAATAAATCGTGATGTGCAATATAAGCATCGGTATAGTAAACACAAATGACAACATCTGCGATTTCATATACTCACTAAGACCCGTAACCCCAGCCTGTATATTGACAGCAAACTTACTGAGCCCATATTGTGAAAGAAATTCTTCCGCCGGCTCCAGGATTGTATTTATCTCCTGACTAAGGCCTGTAATTTCATGCACCAGGGGGGTGATATCATTAATTGAATACGCAATAAGCAAAACAAAAGGAATTGCAATCATAGTAATTGAAACTACAAGAGCAAAATGATATGACTTAAAAAACTTTCTTAAAGTATTCACCAACGGAAACATCACATATGCACTGATGGCAGCAAGAAGCACAGGCATGTAAAAAGGACTAATCATTATTGCTCCTAAAATAACAAATACAACCAAAAGCACTTTTTCAATAGAGATAAACCTGTCCATAAAAATCACCGGTTATACAATATGACATAATTTGAATTCTTATCCATATAAATATGACTAATTCATCAGTTAATTAAATAAACATGAATAACCATTAACAACACATGAAACACCTAATAATCCTCATCAGCATGATAATATCAGTTGTACTGACATGCGCCTGCACAGCCGAACCGCCATCGTCCCAAAATGACACAGCTCCGAGTGAACCCGCGCCCCCTGTAATAGACCCCGCATTCTGCGGAACATCAACAAACGCCCCGTGCGCAACTGACAGCGACTGCATAACCGGCGGATGCTCAGGACAAGTCTGCCAAAGCAAAAACGAAGAGCCTGTAATGACAACCTGCGAATACCTAGAATGCTACAACAAAGAAAAATATAGTGTAGCATGCAGATGCACACAAGACAAATGCCAGTGGACATCGACTCAGGCGCAGTAATACTCGCCTTTCGCTTTCTGCTTCTCATCCTGCTGCGAACCCAGCTTATTAGCCCGTGGCCTGCCTGTCTCCTGCTCTTTTCTGAAAGTGATTCCAAGCGACTTCAAAAACATATTCATCCCCTCATGAAGATGCACTGCTGCCTTTGCATGGCCCGAGACACCCGGCTCACCTAGAAATATCACCGCGCGATCAGAAATATAATTCAGAAGCATCATATCATGATCTATGACCATGCATGTCTTCTTATTCACCTCAATAAAGCGCCTGATGATCTTCGCAAGCTTAACCCTTTCCTCAACATCAAGATAAGCTGACGGCTCATCAATAAGATAAAAATCAACATCCTGTGCCAAACATAACGCAACAGCAACTCTCTGGAGTTCCCCTCCCGAAAGCTCTGAAACATAATTCTCAAGAAGCCTGTCCAGCTCAAACGGCTTAACAATCTCCTGCTTGAACTTAGTACTCCCGAAATTCTCACATTTCTGTAAAAGCAATTCGCGCACAGTTCCCTCAAAATCTCCTTTCACATACTGCGGCTTGTAGGCAATCATCACCTTCTTGTCAACTTTTCCCTTCTTTGGCTTGATCTCACCTGCAAGAACCTTTGCAAGAGTCGTCTTGCCAAGCGCATTAGCCCCGAACACCCCGACAATCTCACCTGCATAAAGATGCCCTGAATCAACTTTCAGGCTAAACTTATCAAATTTCACCTCAATATCAGGATAATCCAGGGCCTTATCACTCCCCTTGAAAATCTGACCCTTCGCCATAAACGAAAGAGCATCATCCCTGAACCGCACATTGCTGTCTTTGATATACCCTGAAAGATACGTATTGACTCCCCTCCTTGAAGAATAAAGAGTAGAAATGACACCATATACTGAAGCACGCCCATACACAATATGAATCACATCGCACAGGTAATCAAGAGTGGCAAGGTCATGCTCAACAACCATCACTGCCTTGCCGGAATCTGCAAGATCACGGATAAGCGCAGCAACAATCAGCCGGTGCCTGATATCAAGAAACGAAGACGGCTCATCAAAATAATAGACATCCCCTTCGCGCAATACAGCTGCAAGAATCGCAACCCTCTGGAGCTCCCCGCCTGAAAGTTCATGTAGTGTCCGATCAAGCACATGCTCAATCTCAAGCTTTTTCGAAAGCTCTCCTATCATTCCACGCTCATCCCTGATAATGTCCCTGACTTTCCCCTTGTACTTCTCCGGGATCATATCCACCTGCTGGGGCTTATAAATTGTCTTCACCTTATTGTCCCGAAGCCCAATAAGATAATTCTGAAGCTCAGTACCCCTGAACCGCAAAATAATCTCGTCCCACTCAGGGGGCGCATCAAACTTCCCGAGATTCGGCTTAATCTGGCCCGAGAGAATCTTAAGCGCAGTAGTCTTTCCTATGCCGTTTGCTCCAAGCAACCCTGTCACTTTCCCGCGCACAGGAATCGGGAGATTATACAGCCGAAACGCATTTTTCCCATATTGGTGAACCGGCTCATCAAGCTCATGTGAAAGGTTGACAATAGTGATTGCCTTCTTCGGGCATTTTTTGACACAGATACCGCACCCAATACACAATTCCTCACTTATCTCAGCAAACTTGCCGCGAACCATTATAGTCTCTTCATCACCTGCGCGCACGCGCGGGCAGAAACGATGGCATTCCTGACTGCACTTCTCAGGCATGCACTTTTCCCTGTCAATTATAGCGATTCTTTGAGTTGCCATTCAGATCACATATACATCTATTAATACTAATATACACTGCGCAATAACTTTAAAAAAGATAATGCCCTTAAAGAAATTACTGTGGCCCAAGCCGAGGTGGCTCAGTTGGTTA
>DAOVYR010000112.1 GCA_030635525.1 Candidatus Nanohalarchaeota archaeon
AATGACAGGAACAACCCCCATAATATTCGCACTACTGCTATTCATAATCATACTGACAGCAATAATCGCAATCCACAAAAAAGACCTCCTCCACTCAGTCATCCTCCTTGGGATAGTAAACACCTCACTCGCCGCCATATTCTTCATGCTCAAAGCCCCTGACATCGCAATAACACAGATCGCAATCACAGCAGCACTCGAAACATTCATATTCATAATCGCAATCCACAAAACAGAAAGGAGAGAAAAAGAATGAAACTCGTACCAGTATTCGGCCTCATCATATTCACAGCACTCATGCTATACGCAGTATCCGACCTCCCAATAACCCACAATCCCGACGTAAAACAATACTACCTCCAAAACGCCTTAGAAAAAACCGGCTCAGCAAACGCCGTAAACGCAATAGTCTGGGACTTTCGCGCATACGACACCTTAGGCGAAGAGACCGTCCTCTTCGCAGCAGTCATCGCAGTCTTCCTGATAGTCCACAAAAAAAGCGAATTCAAACTAAAAACCCTGAAAAAACAAATACCAAAAACAAAACAAAACTAACCACTCACACCCACAATCAAAACAAACAAGCACCCTAAAGCAACACTTAGATGGTACATGCATGCGCTTGAACCGCCTGTGACCTAAAGCGAAGCTTTACGGTCGCACTGATAGTCAACCTTTCTGAAGGTTGTTACAACAAAAAATCAACGGTGAAACAATGGACCTGATAATAAAAACAATCACACGCGTAATGTTCCCATTCATAATACTATTCGGCGCATACACAGCCCTGCACGGCCACCTCACCCCCGGCGGCGGCTTCCCTGCAGGCGCAACCATCGCAACCGCCTTCGTCCTGCTACTCCTAACCTTCAGGGAATCCGAAGTAGAAGGAAGGTTCCCCGAAATAAAGCTCATAGACATAAAAAGCATAGCAAGCCTCGCACTCCTTGCAATAATACTCTTCGAATTCGCACTCAGGGACAAACTAATACAATACCAGATCCCGATGACCGTCTGGTCCGGCGGCGACACACTGCCCGCAAACATCTTCGGAAGCATAATCGTCGCAACCGGCATCATAATCATCATCTACTCACTAATAAAAGAGGAATGGAAAAAATGAAAGAAACACTCACAAGCATAGGACGCGCATTCATCCCGAACAAAAAGACCCTGAAGATATTCGCAATATTTGTAATCCTCTTCTTCGCAACACTCAAAAACAACCCAGTAGAATCCGCAGTAACCTACCTCACACCCCTCAAACTCCACCATCACCACACAACAATCGCCCCATTCACACCGGACAACCACGAATTCGGCACAGAAAAATACTGCATAGAAGCAACAGGCGTAATCAAATGCTTCATGCTCTACCCAAAAGAAAACATACAGAACATAGGTCTCTGGTACATAATATCCGCAAGCATAGCAGGCCTCATCATGCGCTTCGCACCCGGGGGTAAACAGCCATGATAACAGTCTACTCACTCACAGCAGCAGTAATCCTCATAGCCCTCGGAACATACGCCCTCCTCGCAAAAGACAACCTCATCAAAAAAATAATAGGTCTCGGCATCTTCACAGACGGCATCCACCTCCTCCTCATCTCCATCGGCTACAAAGAAGAAGGCATCGCCCCGATAATCAGAGACATCCACTTCAACCACGCAACTGCGGTGAATGCAATAAACACAAGCGCACTAAACGCAATGGTCGACCCCCTCCCCCAGGCCTTAGTACTCACATCAATCGTAATTGAGCTATCAATAACCGCACTCGCACTCGTCATCATAATACAGATCCACAAAAAATACAACACAATCAACTCAAAACACCTAAGGAGACTGAAAGAATGATCCCAAGCTTCCTCGCAATACCCGTACTCTTATTCGCAGCCTTCCTCATACCACTGGCAGGCATCCACAAAAAAAAGCTGGTCCCACTCATCGCCGCCGCAGCCACACTAATAAGCTTCATAGCAAGCCTCATGACAATCCCCACTCTCCTAAACAGCACAAACAAGATACTCACACACCAGATGGGCAACTGGCAGGCCCCCTACGGCATCACAATAGCAATAGACTCATTCTCACTGATGATAATAACCCTGACAACTTTCATCGGCCTCCTTGCAGCCATATTCTCAAAAAAATACATAAAACACTCAAAACCGGAATACTACTCACTCCTATGCCTCCTGCTCGCGGGCCTCACAGGCATGGCCCACACAGGCGATCTTTTCAACCTCTTCGTATTCCTTGAGATAACCTCAATCTCATCCTATGCCCTGACAGCATTCTACACAGAAAAAAAATCATGCGAAGCATCCATAAAATACCTCATAATGGGCGCCTTCGCAACATCTCTCATACTCCTGGGCATAGCCCTCACCTACGGCCTCACAGGCACCCTCAACATGGCAGACATCGCAAGAGCGACAAACAACAACCCAAGCCCGACCATCCCCGTCATCATCGGCCTCCTGCTCACAGGTCTCGCACTAAAATCCGCCATAGTCCCGCTCCACGCATGGAAACCCGACGTACTGGAAGCGACCCCGATACCCGTAGGCGCAATATTCGCATCCGCATCAACCGCAACCTGCCTGTACGCAATCATACGGATACTATACACCATATTTGACATCCACCTGACAACCCTCATGCTCGCAGCAGGAACAATAACCATGCTCACAGGCGCAATACTCGCCATGCAGCAAGACAACATCCTGCGCCTCCTCGCATACTCCGCAATCTCACAAGTCGGCTACATCATGATAGCATTTGCGACAGACACAACCTCCGCAGTATTCCACCTCTTCAACATAACCATAATTGAAGCACTCCTCTTCCTGTCAGTCGGCGCCCTGCTCATAAACACAAAAGAAACCGGCATGACAAAACTAAGCACCATGAACCTCAACCCCCATAAAATAATCCCCGCCGCATTCCTCATAGGCGCCCTCTCAAACGCAGGAATCCCGCTCCTAAACGGCTTCTCAAGCAAATGGCTCATATACATAACAACCCTCGAAACCTACCCCCTCATCACAATAGCAGCAGTCCTCACATCAGCCCTCACACTCGCATACTCCATCAAAGCATACCACATGCTATTCAGAAGCGCAGGACGTAGGGAGGGTGAGGGACCAGTGACGAACCCCTCAATACTCATCCCCCTGATCACACTAATAATAATCTGCCTCTACTTCGGCATATTCGCAGAGCAAGGCGAACTAATCTCACAACAAATCGCAGAATCCTTAGCAAACAACAACATATACATACAGGCGGTGTTAAACAAATGACAATACACAACCTCGACCTCATCCTTGCAACATCCCTGCTAATAGCAGCAATATTCATAATCGCAAAAAACAAGATGCAATACCGCACAAGAAAAGAAATATCCGCCGCAGGCAAAACCAAAACCTACGCATGCGGCCAAGACGTGAACCCGCGTGAACTAACCACAGCCCAGAACACATTCTACCGCACATTCATAAAAACCTTCAAACTCGGCAAACTAAAAAAACTCCACACCGGCCTCCTCACAGACTACCTCTACTGGACATTCGCAAGCCTCATAATAATACTCACAATACTGGTGCTGATACTATGATACTAAAAAAAATAATAAACCACTCAAGAATAAAATCCCCGCACATCCTGCACTTTGACGCCTCAGGCTGCAACGGCTGCTCAATCGAGACACTTGCATGCCTCACACCGCGCTACGACATCGAGCGCTTCGGCGCAGTAGAAAAAGGCAACCCTCGCCACGCAGACATCCTCATCGTCAGCGGCGCACTATCCTACAAATCATCCCCGCGCCTGAAGCGCCTCTACGAGCAGATGCCCGAGCCAAAAGCAGTCATATCACTAGGCGCATGCGGCATCTCAAGCGGCGTCTTCAAAGACGCATACAACATCTGCGGTCCGCTCGACAAGATAATCCCTGTAGACATCTACGTCGCCGGCTGCCCCCCGAAACCTGAAGCAATAATCAACGGCATGCTAAAAGCATTAGCTCTCTGGAAAAAGAAGCTCAACAGTCAAGACTAACACTCTAAAAACCACACACAGAAGTTCTGGAAAACCTCAAACACTTAACCGGACCCCGACCAAACAAAAAACTTACCCGATATAATTGCATATGTCTCTAAGCTTCTCAACAAACTCACTACTCTTCTCGTCAGTTTCGAACATACTAAATCAATAAAAACTGAACTATATAAATGTTACATATACCAGACCGCCATAAAAGTAACTCACAGCCAAAAAACCCAAGTACACGTGTAACAAACAAGTCCGGTGACCTAACCCGAAGCCACCCAACAACACATGCATGAGCTTGAGCGAAGCGACCGGTGACCTTTCATATACTCAAGCAAAGCGCCAGTGACCTAAACCGAAGGTTTATGGTCGCTCTGATCGCCAGCCTTTCTGAAGGCTGTCGCTCAGCCTTTTATAAGACTGTCAGTAACACCAATAATAAGAAACGCTCTGCAAATTTAACATCTATATTCGTGATGCAATGAAAAAAGACAACAAAATCTGGCTCATCATCCTCGCATCAGTCTCAGTATACCTAGCAATGTGCATATACGCAGACTTTGGCAAACTCACAATAGCAATAAGCGAATTCTACTGGCCCTATCTTTTCATCCTCTTCGCCCTCACCACCGCAAACTATCTCTTACGATTCATAAAATGGGACTACTTCCTAAAAAAA
>DAOVYR010000200.1 GCA_030635525.1 Candidatus Nanohalarchaeota archaeon
AAGGGGAATCTTAAGAGCAGGCAGGAGATTAAGGACGGGATGGTTCATGGGCTGATGAAGATGAAGAATCTTTCGCTCCAGGATGCGGTTTACGAGGTTGATGAGAGTATGGCTAAGATGCCTGTGTGGAAGGGTTAGTGTGATGAAGGAAGCTATGTTTTACCGGAAGCTTTCGGATGATGTTGTGCAGTGCGGGCTTTGCAATCATTTTTGCGCTATCAAGCCAGGGGAAAGGGGGGTCTGCGGTGTGCGTGAGAATATTTCCGGGAAGCTTTTCAGTCTTGTTTATGGAAAGGCCATAGCTGATTCGGTTGACCCGATTGAGAAGAAGCCGCTTTTTCATTTTTTGCCGGGAACGCTCAGTTATTCTGTTGCGACTGCAGGGTGCAATTTTTCGTGCCTTTTCTGCCAGAACTGGGAGATTTCGCAGGCGCCTCGCACAGATGGCGAGGTTCGGGGCTGTGAGGTCAGTCCGGAGGAGATTGTTGAGAGGGCGATTGATGCAGGGTGTGCGAGTATCGCTTATACTTATACTGAGCCTACGGTCTTTTTTGAGTATGCGTATGATACTGCGGTTATTGCGCATAAGAAGGGTTTGAAGAATGTGTTTGTGTCTAACGGGTTTATGAGCAGGGATGCGATTGATAAGATTGCGCCGGTTCTTGACGGGATCAATGTTGATCTGAAGGGGTTCAGTGATGAGTTTTACAGGAAGGTTGTGGGGGGGCGGCTTAAGCCTGTGCTTGATAATATCAGGTATTTGCATGAGCTTGGGATATGGGTTGAGGTGACTACGCTTATTGTTCCGGGGCATAACGAGGATGATGCGAGCCTTCGAAAGATTGCTAAGTTTGTTTCGGGGGTCGGTGTTGATGTGCCGTGGCATGTTTCGAGGTTTTTCCCGCATTTTAAGATGAAAGATGTTTCTTTGACGCCTGTTGATGCGCTTAAGAGGGCTTATGAGATTGGGAAGGAGGCAGGGGTTAAGTATATCTATGTCGGGAATGTGCCTGGTGGCGGGTTTGAGAGTACGGTTTGCCCTAAGTGCGGGAAGGTTGTTGTTGAAAGGAGCGGGTTTGAGGTTTCTCGGATTGATGTGCGCAAAGGAAAGTGCGGGTCTTGCGGGGAGAGTATTTGTGGGGTTTGGGAGTGAGTTTAATAGTGCCAGAGTACATCTGTTTTGATGTGTATTACTTATATGTTATACAGAAATTTTGTAAAAAAGGTGTTTTTTTGTATTTATTTTGCGATTATTATACCTAAAGTGTGTTTATAATGCATTTTTCAGAGTAGAAGTGTGACGTAAGTATTTATGTTCTAAAGTTGTAAGGTATTTAATTGGCTATGTTTTGATTTTTTGGCATGAGGGCGCATCAACTCCCCACAGGACAGGGATGATGTGTCTGATTTGACCCTTTTGTAGTGGATTTTTAGAGTCTTTTTAGCAAAGATAAACCCATGGACTAATGCCACGAATAGATATTTTCTAAGTTGAAAAGCTGAAGGGGTGATGGGAAAGATATAGAGTAGTTTGATGAAAATAGGGGGGGGTGAACATATAAAAAAGAGGAGGGTGTGAAAATGAAAAAATATATATTAGCTTTGAGTATTGTGGCTGTTTTGCTGCTATCAATGGCGAATGTAAATGCGGCAACGGATGAGGAAATTCAGGAGTCCATCACCAATGGATTGGCGTGGTTGGCAAATGATCAGGAAGGTGATGGAAGTTGGCCTGCTCATTATGGAGATGAGGCAACCACAGGTCTTGCACTGCTGAAGTTGTGTGATTATGCAAGAGAGCAGGGACTGGACCCTTACGATCCTGACTATGTATACAGTTCCAATGTTACGGCAGGGCTGGATTACTTGTATGGCAGGATGTACAAAACTGTTGCAAATTTATCGCTTCAGGACCATACTGGAGGAGCATCAGGAGGGATGGATGATCCCGACTCAAACGGCAACGGAAAAGGTATCTATGTGCTGGGTTACAATTCATATACTACCGGCATAGGGCTTTCAGCACTGTCTGTTTGCGGATCACCTGAAAGGGTGGTTAAGGCACCCAACCTAGATGTAGACGGCATGACACAGGGACAGATAGCACAGGATATGGTCGACTGGCTCGCATGGGCGCAATCTGACTACAACTATAATTACTCTAGTGATGATGATTGCGGTGAAGGCGGATGGTATTACTATGCGCTTGACAATTCCAACACAATGCCTGACAACTCCAACACAGGATATGTCGTTCTAGGTCTCGCTTATGCGGAGGATTTCGGAAGCACAGTACCTCAATGGGTCAAGATTGAATTGAATGCGTTTATGACATGCATCCAGGACCCGGTAGATGGGGATGCAGATGATGGAGGATCATGGTACCGCAACATTAACGATACTAGCATATTCATTGGCACCAATATCCTGAAGACAGGAAATCTGATCTTTGAGATGGCGTTTGTTGGTGATGAACCTAATGCGTCAAGAGTTGTTGATGCACTGGATTATCTTGAAAGGCACTGGGATGCTGCAAGCGGGCGTAATCAGCCGCCTGGATGGAACGGGGATCCTGCAAATTATCAGGCAATGTTCACAACAATGAAAGGTCTGGAATTCATGGGGATAGATACATTTGGTGATCCTGAGATTGACTGGTATCAGAACTTCTCCGATGTGATTGTTGCCCAGCAAGAGGCAGACGGTTCCTGGAATTCTTCCTCAGAATTACGAGGAAACCCGACACTCATAACAACCTGGGCGCTTCTTACATTAGAGAAGGCTTCTCCGCCGCCGCCTGTGATATCAGTCTTTGTGGA
>DAOVYR010000029.1 GCA_030635525.1 Candidatus Nanohalarchaeota archaeon
AACTCAACATCAGAAATTCCCTCGCGCGCAATCACATCCTCAAGCTCCGATTGAAACCCTGCATCCGGCCCCGCAATCACAAGCTTCGCGTCAACCCCCTTCATAGCCCGCACAAGATACATTAAACCCTTTGTCCTGTGAATCCTGCCCACATACAAAACAAAATCCTCTTCCTTAGAATACTTATCAAACGCAATATCAGGAATCCCCGGCGCAAGCAAAGAAACATTATCCGAATCAACCCCTCTCCGGGCAAGCCACTCCTTCTCAAAATCAGTAAACGTCGTAAACTTACGATTATATTTAAAAGTCGCCCTAAACGACATCCAGTTATAAAAATTCTTCGCATGACCGGAAACAAACCCCCTGGGCGGAAGATCAATAATAGAATGCATTACATGCTTAATACCCGCGCGATGCGCATACCTCAAAGCAAGCATGCCATTGATATGCCCAAAAGAATAAGGCGCAATAACATCATACTCCTTCTCCTTCAACTTGCGCAAAAACCCACCGCCCCAGTAGCGGATAAAATAGCCATACTCAAAAACATTAGAGAACCTAAAAACATTGACACCATCCATTACCTCAAAGCCTGCCCCAAGCTCCTTCGAAAAATAACTTTTCGACGTATAAACATCAACCTCATGCCCTCTCTCCACAAGCCTTTTTGCAGTCTCATAAGCAATAACTTCAGCACCACCCATATTCGGCAAAAACGTAGGGATGACATACGCAATCTTCATAAAACTCACATACAAACATAAGCCAATAAACTTAAAATGTTTATATCCAAAAACCCAGTACAAAACCAAAAAAACAGAAATTGAAACTCAGTGAAAAACATGAAAATACTAATCACCGGCGGCGCAGGCTTCCTCGGCACAAACCTCGCAGAACACATGCTAAAAAAAGGCCACAAAGTAATGATATACGACAACCTCTCCCGTCCCGGAAGCGAAATAAACCTGAATATGCTAAAAACAAAATACCCTGAACTAGAAATCTTCAGGCGCGAACTCGACGACATAACCGAATTCCTAACAACAGTAGACCTCGACATAATATACCACTTAGCAGCACAAGTAGCAGTCACCACAAGCTACGAAAGCCCCTCAAGCGACTTTCGGATAAACGCACAGGGCACATTCAACCTCGCAAGACACTCAAAAGCCCCCGTAATATTCGCATCAACAAACAAAGTCTACGGCGACAACGTAAACAACATCCCCACAGAAGAACACAAGACCCGCTACGACTTCAGCGGCGAATACGAAAAAAAAGGCATAGACGAAACATTCAGCATCGACTCCAAAAAACACACACCTTACGGCGTCTCAAAACTCGTAGGCGAACTCTACGTCCGTGAATTCGGCGGCGTAGCAAACCGCTTCTCATGCATGTACGGCGAAAACCAGTTCGGGAACATCGACCAGGGCTGGCTCTCCCACTTCATCTTCACAAAACTCAGAAACAGGCAAATCACAATCTTCGGCGACGGCAAACAGGTACGCGACATACTGCACGCAGAGGACGTCGTACGCCTCCTCGAACTCCAGGCAAAAAACATCAAAAAAATACAGGGCGAAGTCTTCAGCATCGGCGGCGGCTACAAAAACACAATCTCCCTCTTAGAGCTAACAGAAACACTGGGCATGAAACCCAAATTCAGCGACTGGCGCCCCGCAGACCAGAAAGTATACTACGCAGACACACAAAAAGCCAAAAAACTACTGGGATGGTCCCCCGAAATAACAAAAGAAGAAGGCATAGAGCGCCTCGAAAACTGGATAAAAACCAACGACCTCCACAAACGCAAAATATAAACCAACACTAATTCTAAATAATTCAAGGCACCCATACCCTTAAGCGAAGCAAATCACTGACCATCTGTATTCCAAAAAAGGCAAGTAACCCAAACCATTAGTCAGACAACACATATGTACGCTTGAGAAAAGCAACTGGTGACATTTCATGTACTCAAGCAAAACGCCTGTGACCTAAAGCGAAGCTTTACGGTCGCACTGATCGCCAGCCTTTCTGAAGGCTGTTGCCCAGTCTTTCTGAAGGCTGAAAGGCAACAACCCGCACAAATGCAAAATATAAAACATTACTCATTCTAAAAACACCCATGACCCCGATAACAGTCGCCATAGCAGTCCACAACGAGGAAAACACAATTAAAAAAGTCATAGAACTATGGCAAAAAGAACCCGTAGACGAAATCCTCATCATCTCATCAGGAAGCACAGACAACAGCAACAAAATAATCAGCCGCTTGGCAAAACAAGACAAGCGCATCCGTCTGGTAACAGAACCCAAAAAAAAAGGAAAGCCCCACGCAATAAACAAACTCCTCACCCTCGCAAAACACAACACAATAATCATGACCGACGGCGACGTATACATAGAACCCGGCGCAACAAGACACCTCACACAACACCTCAAAAACAAAAACACAGGAATAGTAGCAGGTCACCCAATACCCCTAAACCCAAAAGGAATCTTCGGTCTCTGGATGCAGATGTCCTGCGACATCCTCCACGAAAAAAGAACAAAAAACATCGAACTCGACGTAACCGGCAACCTCTACGCAATAAAAAAAGGCATAATAAAAAAAATACCCGAAAACACAACCCTCGACGATGTATATGTCGCACACGAGACAAAAAAAGCAGGCTACAAAATACTCTATGACCCAGAAGCTAAAGTCCACGTAAAAGGCGTAAAAAACCTTCACGACTTCATCACCCAGAAAACAAGAACAAGAGTCGGCTGGCACCAGCTAAGACACGCAGAAAACACAAAAACCGCGCGCACACCAACAGGAGAACTAACATACATCAGCCAAACCCTTAAATACCTGCCAACCCCAACAGGCATAATTGCAGTACCCACGTACTACGCAGCAAACGCAGCAGCATGGCTCCTCGCATGGTGGAAATACAAGACCGAAAAAAACTACCTCAAACTCTGGAAACCCGCGAAAAGCACAAAATAGCAACGAGGATAAACATGACCAAAAAAACAAAACCCAAAAGAAATACGAAAACAGGCAAAACCACATCCCAAAAAAGCAAAATACAGGCACTAAAAGAAAACAAAATACTCATCATCATACTCATAACAACAATAATCCTCGGAACATACCTAAGAGTAACAGACTACGCACAGGAAGGAATAAGAGGAGACTCAATAACAACACTCACAGGCGGAATCCTATGGTTCTATCCGCACAGCTTCTACCCCGGCCTGATCCATTACCAACCCCCTGTAGGCCACTACATGATTGGAAAATCATGCATGCTCTCAGGCGAAGACTTCTCAGAAGTCAGCAAAGCATCTCCATTCTTCATACCAACCATGGCAACAGTAATAGGAAAATCATTCCCGAAAGCAGAAAACAGCTGCTTCATCATAATATACCTCTCATCATTATTAGTATTCCTCGGGCTAATCATGCTTTCATATACTCTTCTGGAGACAAAAAGCTTCATCTACGCAACCACATGTTTTGCCTTCTTTTCATCCATGCTCTTCCTCGGCAGAATGCTAATAGTAGAAGTAATAACCTGGCTATTCGCAGTATACGCCCTCCTCACACTATGGAAATTCTACACAGCCAAAAAAGGCTCAAAAAAAGAACTCATATACTTCACACTAAGCGCGATAATGATAGCCCTCGCAATCACCACAAAATTCACAGCAGCCCTCCTTGTCCTGTTCTCAATTCTCCTGCTCACAGAAAAATACTACACCAACCTAAAAACATCACTTAAAAGAACCAGAATCCCAAAACCCCCCCTATACAACGCAGTCATATTCACAATCATACTGACAATAACACTACTCATACCCTTCCAGATGAACCCGCAAAACCTCAAAGACGTCTACACAAGACAAACAAGCACCATGGGCGGCACAGAAATCAGCCTCAGCCTGAACACACTCGACATCATCAAAGAATTCACAACAAAATCAAACCCGATAGACACCATCCTAATCCTCTACTCAATCTACATATTATACATACTCCTCACAAAAAAGCAAAAATCACCCCAAGAAAAATACATACTTTACCTCACACTCTTCTTCATCGCAAGCACCACACTCTTCGCAGAGACACTAGGATACAGAAGAGCCATAATCTTCTTCTTCGGGATACCCCTCCTTATGTCCCTCGCATTCTCAGGCAAAGAATACTCCATCTTCAACAAAATAAAAATATTCAGGCCACACAAAAAAACAATCTTCATCACGATAATCCTAATCTACATTGCATCATCCATAACCCTCCTCTACCCGATAAAACCATACTACTCCCAATACAAAAACCCACTGATATGCCCCATATTCAAAAACAGCTGTGAACACATAACACCAAGCCCAATCTGGAAACCAACAGCAGACGAACTCAACAAACTCATAAAAGAAAACGAGACATACTACATGTACCCCGAAAACCCGGACATGCATCTCTACATAAAGCACGAATCTTATTACAAGACATGGAGCATCAAAGAGGCAATAGAGCAACAAAAAAAAGATAAAGCCACACTGGAAGAAATAATCCGGACCTACAACTACTTCGCAGAACAAAACAACGAAAAACCAATAAAATATCTTGTCATCAGAAAACAAAAAGATTACACAGACCCCCTTGCAAAAAACCTGATAGATAACATTCAGCCCGCAAAGACAGTAAAAATAAATAACATAGAAGTATCATACATCTACGACATAGAAACCTTCACAACACGATAAAAACAAAAAACAGTGACCCCATGAAACTCTCAATAATCATCCCAACAATAAACGAAGAGAAAGCCATAGGACAGGTAATCAAAGAAATCCCCTTAAAAACCCTCGAAAAAAACAACTACAAAACAGAAATCCTAATAATAGACGGCGCATCCACAGACAACACAAAAGCCATAGCAGAAAAACTGGGCGCAACAGTCATCACCGAAAAACGCAAAGGCTACGGCCGCGCCTACAAAACCGGCTTCAAAAAAGCAAAAGGAGACATAATAATCACAGCCGACGGCGACTACACATACGCTATGAATACCATCCCAAAACTCATCGAAACCCTAAAAAAAGAAAACCTCGACTTCATCACAACAAACAGGTTTGAATATATGACCAAAAAATCAATGACAACTCTACACAAAATAGGAAACCACATCCTGACCATTGCCACACAACTTCTGTTCAACGCAAAACTAAAAGACTCCCAGAGCGGCATGTGGGTCTTCAGAAAAAAAATACTAAACAAACTAACACTAACATCAGACGGTATGCCCTTCTCAGAAGAGATAAAAATAGAGGCACACAGAAAAGGACTCAAATGCAAAGAAATCCCAATAAACTACAGGACCCGCATCGGCAAAGTAAAATTAAACAGCTACAAGGACGGCATAAAAAACCTCAAATTTCTCATCACAAAAAAACTAAGGCACTAAAACAAAAAACAACACATAAAAGGTGACAACAATCATAAAAAACAAAAAAGCATACCTTAAACAATTCACAAAACTATTACTTGGACTCTCCATACTCACACTACTCTTCTACTACTTCGGCTTCGAAAAAAGTCTTCACACACTACTCAACATAGACCCATACTACATTCTGCTGGCATACTTCATCCACTCCACCTCATGGATTTCACGCGCATACAGACTAAAAGCAATATTCAACGACCAAAAAACACCACAAATCACAAAACACCAGATACTCAAAATCAACTTCGCAGGCTACACCCTAAACATACTCCTGCCATTCAAACTCGGCGACATCGCAAGAATGTACATGTTCCACACAGAAACAAAACTGCCGCTCAAACCATCAATAACAAGCGTAATATACACAAGAATATTCGACCTTTTCACCCTGTCAATATTTGGTCTTGTATCACTTGCACTCATATTTAATGAAAGTGTTGTGTGGAATATCTCAAGCTACATGATAATATTTTTGCCTATTGTATTGTTAATAATCGTTTTTTCATCTACAACAATTCAGACAAAGATAGCTCAACGCGTAAAGTGGCCGATTGTTGCAGAAATTATCAAATCGTTCAAGTTAAGCAGAAAATGCAGAGTTGTTTCCGTCATATATTCTATGCTTATATGGTGTGCTGATGGAATAACAACGTACTTGGTATTCAGAGGTCTTAACCAGGAAGTATCTTTGCCTATTGTGTTTTTGGGTCTGGTAGTTGCAAATATCATAAAGAGTTTCCCGACGACTCCCGGAGGGATAGGTCTTTTCGAGGGTTCAATGGCATTATTATTTATCAGTTTCGGAATAAATCAAAATATTGCTATAGTAACATCTACAATAGACCATTTCATAAAAATCACAACGACACTCATTTTTGGAATTCCTTCACTAATGCACAATAAATACGATATCAGCACGCTCAGAAAATGGTCTGGAGACATTAGAAGAAAGTATATGACCCTGAAAGAAGGAAAGTCAAATGGAAATGTTAAGAAGTTTTGAGGTTCTATTAAGCAATGTTTATAACATATTAGGTGAATGATTACGAAAGAAAACATTTTGATAATTGGTGCAGGTCCTGCAGGTATGAGTTGCGCAATGGAATTGTGCAAGGCAGGAAAAAAATCTATTATTATAGAGAAAGAGAACTGTATTGGTGGCCTGGCCAGGACATTTGAGTTCAGAGAAAGCGATTTACTATTTAGAACAGACATTGGCCCCCATAGATTCTTTTCCAAGAATAGATATCTATATAGATTCATTGAAGATTTACTAAATGAAAATTGGATTTCAGTAAAAAGACAGACAAGACAATTCATTGATGGCAAGTTCTACGACTATCCGGTTAATGCAACCCAGGCTTTTAAAAATATAGGACCACTCAGAGGAGCAGCGATGGGCTTCTCTTATGCTCGTGGATTTATAAAATACCAAATTTGCAAAAATAAGATTATGAATTTCGAAGACTATATTGTCGCCAATTTTGGAAAGAATTTAGGAGAATTCAATATGCTTAACTATACCGAGAAGATCTGGGGCATCCCGTGCAGTGAAATACATCCTGATTGGGCAAAGCAAAGAATCAAAGGTTTAAACCTAATTTCTGCAGTCAAAGACGCTCTATTTAAGAAAAAAAACAAAGATATTCCTAAAACATTAGTTGATACTTTCTATTATCCTAAATATGGAACTGGTTTAATATATGACACGATAGCTGAAAAAATTAAAAAATGCGGGAGTATAATAAAAACAAGCAGCTATCCTACCCAGATTTATCATGAGAATGCAAAAATCACAAAAATCAAACTGAATATTAATGGAAAAAAACAGGAAATTACGCCATCAACATTGATAAATACGATTCCTATTACTGAATTCATAAGATTGCTCAGCCCTTCACCACCAAAAGCAGTTGTTGATGCAGTTAAGCACCTTAAGTGGAGAGCACAAGTCTATCTGTTTGTTACTCTTGATAAAAAAAGAATAACCAATGACAATTGGATATATTTTCCAAATAAGGAGATACCATTTGGAAGAGTCGCGGAGATGAAAAATTTTAGTAAAGAAATGAGTCCGAAAGATAAAACCTCGCTATTTATCGAGTTCTTTGTCAATGAAAATGATAAGATATGGAATTTACCAAAGGAGAAGTTGCTTGAGTTATCAATGAAGCATTTTGAGACAATGGGGTTATTTACTAGAAAAGACATTAGAAACTGCTATTTATTAAGAAAGAAGAACGTTTATCCTTCGTATGATCTGGATTATCTTAAGCATCTTAAGGTAATCAAGGATTACCTTAACCGATTTGAAAATATGGATTATATAGGCAGATCCGGAAGGTTTCAGTATACTAATCAAGATCATAGCCTGGAGATGGGTATACTTGCGGCCAGAGGTATCATTGAAAATAAGAGATATGATTTTGAGACGGTTGGTTCTGAGAACGAATATTTTGAGAAAGGATTTATAAGAAATGATAAAACTCAGAGAAGAACAGTAAATGATTTATTGAATAAATAAAGAGATGTATAATAATGACCATCATAACGAACAAAATGCATCTACACAGGAAATACCGGTTATTGGATTTCCGTATCATCACTGAAAAAATATCCATACACCATCGATAGGCATCTTCATAAACTGCCTCAAAAAAGAAAAAACTAAAATACTCAATAATATTGACAATTGCAGACCACAGTCAGTCAAAAGGCATCAACGGCCACGACCACTAGGACAAAGGAGAAAAATACATCCCATTCATACTCTACGACAAAAACATCCAAAAAGGAAAAACAATCAATGAAGAACACAACATCCTGTCAGTAACACCAATAATAAGAAACGCCCTAAAAATTTAACATCCACATTGAGCTAACAATCATTTGACACCAAAGGTATTTGAACACCATAGACAGACAACAAATCCACCTGCTCAAACAAAAAAGTCAGTGCCCAAGCAAAGCACCTGTGACCTAAAGCGAAGCTTTACGGTCGCTCTGATTGCCAGCCTTTCTGAAGGCTGTCAGTAACATCAATCATAAGAAACACCCTGTAGATTTAACATCAAGATTTACAAACAATGTGCGTGTGTCAACAACCGCCGGTCAATAGACCGGCAGCATGCCTTGCATACCCACAAATATCGCCAAATTGTTGACATGCAAAGATTCCACATGCCGCTACTCAATAGAGTAGCGGAATCTTTAGCATTTAAAAAAAGCGCCCTATAACGTAAGCTAAGAGTTATGATCCATCAGATAATCAATTCTAGAAAGTTTAGGTGCAACCACAATGAAAAAAGACAACAAAATCTGGCTCATCATCCTCGCATCAGTCTCAGTATACCTGGCAATGTGCATATACGCAGACTTTGGCAAACTCACAATAGCAATAAGCGAATTCTACTGGCCCTATCTTTTCATCCTCTTCGCCCTCACCACCGCAAACTATCTCTTACGATTCATAAAATGGGACTACTTCCTAAAAAAA
>DAOVYR010000184.1 GCA_030635525.1 Candidatus Nanohalarchaeota archaeon
CATGCCCGTGCCTGGGTTTTCGCACAATGCGCAGATACTCAGGACCGGCATCGACAATCTCAAGCGGCATACCAATCCTCTCAGCCGAAATAACCGCCTTATCCTTCCCGGCATCACTTCGCTCATAAAAAGGAGTATCAATCCTGAGTCCAAATACGGAAATACCCTGACCCAGCATAATCTTCGCTGCAATTACCGAATCCAGCCCACCTGAAAACAAACATACTGCCTTTATTTTTTCAGCTTTTTTTCTCATCAAAAAACCTCTTCAATAAAAGAGAAAGCGCATCGCTGCCCTTTTCCCCAACCTCATAAGTCACCCTGACAATTGGCTTATTGATCCTGATAATCTTTGAAAGATCAATCGGGGTGCCAATAACCACCGCATCGGAAGATACACTGTTTACAGTCGCCTCAAGGTCCTTTATCTGCTCATCCCCGTATCCCATCGCTGGAACAACCTTCTCAAGATGCGCATATTTGTCGAATGTCGCTTTGATGCTGCCTTTTGCATTGGGCCTGGGATCCACAATCCCGCTGGCGCCAGCCTGCATTGCAGCCACAAATCCCGCGCCATAACTCATCCCGCCATGCGTAAGCGTAGGGCCGTCCTCAATGACAAGCACTTTTCTTCCCTTCACAAGTTCCGGCTTATCTATTCCAAGAACAGACTCAGCATCGATAATGAAAGCCCCTGGATTCGTATCCCTGATATTCTTCCGTACAGTCTCTATATCCTCCTTTTTTGCACTGTTCACCTTGTTTATGAGCGCGACATCACACATCCATAGATTAGTCTCGCCGGGATGATATAAAAGTTCATGCCCTGGCCTGAGCGGGTCAAGAACAGTGATCATCAGATCCGGGACATAAAACGGCATATCATTATTGCCGCCGTCCCAGAGAATTATATCCGCCTCTCCTTCTGCTTCACGGATGATCTTTTCATAATCATCACCTGCATAGACCACGATACCCTTATCAATATATTTTTCATACTCCTCTCTCTCTTCAATTGTGCACCTATGTCTCTCAAGGTCCTCATAGGCTGCAAAACGCTGTACCATCTGCTCCTTCAGGTCACCGTAAGGCATAGGATGCCTGATAACAACAACCTTCTTTCCCTCCAATATCGACAGTTCCGCAATCTTTCTTGTAGTCTGGCTTTTTCCGCATCCTGTACGTACAGCGCATACGGCGATTACCGGTTTTTTTGACTTTATCATGGTATCGTGCGGCCCAAGAAGCATGTAATTCGCACCCGATGCAAGTACCATGGATGCCTTATGCATCACTTCATTATGAGAAAGGTCGCTGTAAGAAAAAACAACAAACCGGACATCTTTTTCCTTGATAAGTTTAGTAAGCTCAACTTCTGAAAAGATAGGTATTCCGTCAGGATAAAGCTTTCCTGAAAGCTCTTTTGGATATCTCCTGCCCGCGATATTAGGGATCTGCGCAGCAGTGAAGCATACCACCTCATATTCCTCTTTATCCCGGAAGTACGTATTGAAATTATGAAAATCCCTTCCCGCAGCACCCATGATGATCGTCTTTTTTCTCTCCACAAAAACCACCCTGTAATTTTTACTTATCATCCTTTAGCTTTACAATCCCCATCATCTCACACGCCTTGCACACATCACCGCGTGCAGCCTCACCGCACACACTACAGCGCTTGATCTTTCCCCTGCACGCCTTGACAAGCGCCGGCTTCATCTCAAGATACTTGCGAACAATATTTCTCTTCACATCCGGATAACTCTTCTCAAAATCATCAAGGCAGTTCTTGATATCCCTCCTGAAAACAGCACTTGAAAGCGGGCACTTTGAATACAATATCTTAAAGCCCATGATCTCTGTATACTTTCGAAGCTCTGCATCAGTGCAAAAATAAAGCGGCTTCACTCTCTGCACAAACATATCCTGTGCCCCGACCCCGCTTTTAGGCCCAAGCCCTGCACTAAGCATGGGATTGCCCTTGAGGATATTCATGAAAATATTTTGCGCCTCGTCATCCAGGTTATGCCCGGTAACCAGCTTATCTGCGCCAAGCTCTCTCGCCTTCCTGTTGATGATCCACCTCTTGATCACACCGCACACAGTACAATTCTCAACACCGCTCTTTGCCTTCACGCAAGACATGACATGCTCAATAGAACACCCTATCTCATCTTTGGCAAATATCCGGTGCAGTATGATATCATTTTCCCTGCAAAACTCAGCCGCATTATCAAGATTCCGTAAGGACCATTTCCCGATTTCAAGATCCAGTATCAGCGCAGAAACATCATATCCATACTTCTTCAAAAGATAAAGAACAGCGATAGAATCCTTCCCACCTGAACAGGCAACAATTATCTTATCCCTCTTAAGAAGCAGGCGATACTTGAAAATCGTATCCTTTACCTTCTTTTCAATCTCCAGAACAAACTTCTCATCAGCCACTTAGCTCAACTCAAGCATCCTGTCAAGTGCTTTCTTCGCCCTCTTTCTGACCGCCTCATCAAGCTTTATCTCAAACTGTCCCATCTTAAGTGCCATGTACACATCATACAGGCTTATCTTCTTCATCTGCTTACAAACACCACCGAGGGCATAAAACTTCTTACCCGGTAATTCACGCTCAAGCCTTGCACACATCCCCTCTTCAGTTGCAACTATAAACTCAGATGCCTTGCTATTTTTGGCATAATCAATCATCTGCCCGGTAGAACACACTGCATCCGCCGTCGCAATAACATCCTGGCTGCACTCAGGATGGACCATGACATGCGCATCAGGATGAGATTCTTTTGCTTTTTTTATGTCCCGGGCATGAATCAAATCATGCACATAACAATACCCTTCCCACGGTATCATTTCCTTCCCGGTCTTACTTTGCACATACGCACAAAGATTCCTGTCAGGAACAAACAAGACCTCTTTTTCTTTTAGAGAATTTACAACCTCTACAGCATTTGCCGAAGTGCAGCAGATATCAGACACTGCCTTGACATCTGTACTGGTATTTACATAACAGACCACTGCAGCATCCGGATATTCCTTC
>DAOVYR010000013.1 GCA_030635525.1 Candidatus Nanohalarchaeota archaeon
CTCTGCGCTAAAAATGCTTCCTTATTAAAATAAAGGATAGGAAAATACTCTGTACCGCCTTCTGTAGCAGCACCTGTAAGCCTGGATGAAAATATCCTCTCAAACCCGTCGCTTGCCATAAACTCGCCCATAGCGCGTGCAATTTCTGATTGCAGGCGAAATACAGCAAATGATTCCTGCCTTCTCATATCAAGGAACCGCCAGTCAATCCTCTTATCCGGGTTGCTCTCAATCCTTCCTGTCACCTCAATCGGCAGCGGAACTTCTGATTCTGAGATGATTTCCATACTGTCCGGCTTGATTTCGATGCTGTTTGGCGCCCTGTCGTTTGCATCAGCTTTTCCTGAAACAGAGATAATCCATTCCTTTCCAAGCTTCTTGATGCGCTCCATCAGTTTTTCATCAGTCACGCCGCCCTTGGCAGTCACCTGAACAATGCCCTCGCGGTCCCTGATAGTGACAAAAATAAGCTTTCCAAGGTCACGAATATCATGGACCCAGCCTGCAATCTTTACATTATCGCCGGCTTTGATTTCATTTGAATATTGTTCTCTTATCATAATAACACCTTCCTGTAAGTATTTTTGTAATAATGCAACTGAGTCATATCAATATCATTAACTCTCTCCTTAAAATATTATATATTTATCAGTAAGGACCCTAAAAGACCTATGACTTCCACAGTCCATGAACACTGCAATATTCTCTTGCAACAACATCCTCTGCTTCTGCGCCGCACTCAAAATCCGCTTCAGGCGCATCTCCTGCCTTCAAAAACTTCCTTGAGGCAACACCGTTGCAAACAACTTCTATCCACTCTATAAAATGCGTCTCTTCCATAGGATGCTCGACAGATCCTACCGTTATCCTGATGCCGCCTGAAATTTTCTCAATTACAGGTACATGCTTTTCAAAACCGGTGTCCTCTGTCTTCTCATCAAGCAACTCCATCGGCGCACCGCAGCAGACAAGTTCTCCTGCGCCTTCATGAACAACTTCAACAATATTCCCGCAAATATTGCACTTATATATCTGTCTTTTTTCAGTCATATAAAACCCCTCCTAATCCAAAAGCCTCTTTTCACCCTCTATTTTCTGGATGTCAAAAATATCCTGCGTTGCCTCAAGACATCCAAGATACTTGTCATTCTCATCTCTCAAAGCAAAGTACCTTATCAAAATAGTATGTATCTCTTTATTCTCACCAACAGGTACCTTTATCCAGAACCGCGCCTCATCGCGCTTTCCCTCTTTCATCTCACTTAGGATCTGCTCAACCTTGGAAAGGCTCTTTGGAGGATGGCAGTCGCGCACATTTCGTCCAACGATACCTTCCGGCCTCCTGAATATTCGTGTCTCGTGCCTGTTCCATCCAAGAACATTATCATCTGCATCAAGAACAGAAAATTCAAAAGGAAGAGTCTCAAGCAGAGCATTCAATATATTATCTGGCAGTTTTCCAATCATTTTTCACACCTCTAATAGTCTTCGCACTTGCGCTCGAAATAACTCGTCGGATGATCGCATGACGGGCATTTTTCAGGTGCATCTTGCCCTTCATGAACATACCCGCACTTCCTGCAGACCCATGAAACAGTATTATCATTCTTGAACACAGCACTACCTTCAACTTTTGCAAGCAGTTTCTTGTATCTTTCTTCGTGATGCGCCTCAGCTTTCCCAATAGACCTCAATCGCGTAGCAATCTCAGAAAAGCCCTCTTTTTCAGCAACATCTGCAAACTCAGGATACATTGTAGTGGTCTCATAATTCTCGCCTGCGATAGCAGCCTTCAGGTTTCTGGCAGTGTTTTCAAGAGTGGTAGGCGCACCTGCCTCAACTGTGATCTCATCAAGACTCTCATCACTTTTCTTCTTGAGTTCATTAATCATCCTGAAAAGCCATTTGGCATGCTCTCTTTCATTATCAGCAGTCAGGAGAAAAATATCTGATATCTGCTCAAAACCCTCTTTCTTTGCAATCTTGGCATAGATTGTGTACCTGTTTCGCGCCTGGCTCTCGCCGATAAATGCCTTTGTTAAATTCTGTATTGTCTCATTCATGTAAATCGCCTCCATGATATCATGATATTCTGTTCAATATATCTGTTCTAATATCTCCTTCTTTTTTTATGTCTTGCGGCAGAAGAAAAAAGGGATGCTGCCCGTTATAAAAACATAAAAAACAATACCATACAGCCAAAACACAACAACCGCAAAAGATATAAAGCTAAACCAACACCACATAGTAATAAATAGTGTGTGTAATTATGGATATTGATATTTATAGCGATCATTCAAATCAGAAAATATTGGATACAGGAGCATCCTTATTTGAAAATAATTTTAGTGATATTTCAATACAGAAAGCAAAAAACAGCTATCAAATAGAGTTAGATCCTGCTGATGTTTTTGAAATCGCGCTGTTATACATATTGGAAAATTCCAAAGAATCAATCATAAGCAGACTACCAAAATCGATAGACAAATTATACACATATGTTCATGAATACAAGAAATCATACTGTGACGAAAGTACAAGTACATATTCAAATGAGGATCTTGCAAAAATGCATGAGTTACTTCTATATATCAAATCAATGGATGCTCTGAAGGCCAGCAAATTTAAATCAATATCCTTAATAGATGATGTTTTTGATGGATTAAAAAAAGAAGGAATCACTTCAAAAACATACAAAGAGCTCATAGAATCAGAAGAAAAAGCAGAAGGATTATGGGATGTTTCCAATTTCGCATGTCGCATTTTCAATGCCATTACAGATCAGAAGTTTGATGAAGAACTCACTGAAAACTTAGACAACTGGTTGCCAAATTATTTTCCAAAAACAATTTTCGATGCTTTTGATATGGAATACATAAGTTTGAATGCTATTGAGAAACAAATAGATAATTCATTAAAAGAGATGTGGGATTTGTATGAAAGAGATCATAATAGAGGCAGAGATGACACATACGATTTCAAATACATAGAGAAAGTAAACAGGATTGCTAATGCTCTGGATTTTATTAAAAGATTAAGTGTTGGTAAAAAGGTGCACGGCAAAAAAAAGGACAGTGCATATTATCCGATATATCAAAATATTTTTAGTAACGTGAAAGGGAAAGCAGAAGACTATTTTAACATAGATATAGCCATAAAAACAATCAGGCAAAACAATGAAAAATACGAGGATAGCGCCGTAGAAAAATCACTGAATGTACTGGAACTGATAAGTAAATGTGAAGGCGCGAAACCGGAGAACGAGATACAAAAAATACTCGAAAATTATATTGATGCCAGCCATCCACTCTGGAAGGACATTCATGACCGTAAAACAAGCAACAACCTCAAAGGAAGAATGACTACATTATACCAAAATTTCGGCGGAAATACTGATTCTTTCAAAACACCTGCTAAGATTTATCGGGAAAAACTAAACAAACAGAAAAAAAAGGATGCCGAAGCAAGACAAATAGAACCGGAACCATCACGTGCGTCTACATTTATTACTGAAGAGGACACAGACACCGGATACCAAAGACCAATCGATAGATACGATATTGGAAGCGAAATAATATTCACAGTGACAAATATTCCTCCAAGTGCGGAAGGTGGCGGTAAAATGTATGGTAAGACAGGGGATGGGCTAACAGTCATTTTCAAGGGACCAGAAGGCGTAAAATTAGGATATACTCTCAATGGAGATATTACTCATAAAAAAGCAAAGCATCTTAAGGTCGGAAATATTGAAATTATCCCTAGAAATGATGTTGTAGACCTCTAATCGAACACATATTAATGACAAAAATCCAAAAAATCAGACATTAATAACAACAACCCATACCAGATACCACGTAGAAAGATAAGGCCATATCCCATTGCCCATCCACCAGCTAAAATCCCGCTTCTTCAGCCCGTATTTCACAAACTGGTTCATCAATATAAGAAGAACCGCCCCCACAAACGCTACCATACTGCCGCCGTAACCTGCAACAATATCCCTCGAAACATAGCCTATACCTACGCCGCCGCCGGTATGCATCAGCGAAGAGATAATCTTTTCATTGTAATCAGACATTAGAACAAATAGCGAATCAAATTTTATAAAACTTCATCAATCCATCCAATGAATATATAAAATTCACCCTACACACTGTAAATACATTATGAAAAAAATGTCAAATTCTCAAAAAAAGAGCGAACCTAAATTCATATTCGTAGTAGGCGGTGTACTATCCGGCCTTGGCAAAGGCATAGTCACGTCATCCATCGGATCAATCCTGAAAGCAGGCGGCTACTCAGTTACAGCAGTAAAAATCGACCCCTACATCAACATAGATGCAGGCACAATGCGCCCCACAGAACACGGTGAAGTCTACGTGACAGAAGACGGCGGCGAGATTGACCAGGACCTCGGCAACTACGAGCGTTTCCTGAATACCCACATACCGAAAAGAAACAACATAACAACAGGACAAGTATACTTATCAGTAATAGAAAAAGAGCGCCAGCTAAAATACAAAGGCCGCGATGTAGAAGTAATACCCGATATTGTAAATGAAGCTAAAAGAAGGGTACTCCAATGCACAGAAGGCTTTGACTTCACACTGGTCGAAGTCGGCGGCACGACAGGCGACATAGAAAATCTCGTATTCCTGCACGCTGTAAGAGAACTTACAAGAGAATACCCATCTGTAAGCGTAATGGTAACGTATCTCCCCTACCTCAAAAACGTAAACGAGCTAAAGACCAAGCCAACCCAGCACGCTATGTCAAAACTGCGCGAAGTAGGCATATTCCCTGATTTTGTGGTTGCAAGATCAGAAATCGGCATAGACAAGCCCCGCCGCTGGATAATCTCAAAAAGATGCTTCATAGACGAGGAATATACAATAGACAACCCGGACCTTGAAAGCATATACACTCTCCCGCTATTGTTCGAAAAGCAGGAATTCGGCGAGAAGATATTATCCAAATTCAACATAAAGCACGACATTGACCTGAAAGAATGGAGAAGATACTCAAACAAACTAAAGAATGCAGAAAAAGAACTCAATATCGCACTTATAGGCAAATATGTATCTCACGGGAAAACAGAACACGCAGACGTCTACCTTTCTGTCCTTGAGGCAATAAAACACGCATGCGCCCACAACGGCGTCAAGCCAAATATAACACAGATCCAGTCAACACAATTTGAAGAAGAGCCGCCAGAGAAAGTCCTCAAAGGATTCGACTGCGCAATAGTCCCGGGCGGCTTCGGAAGCACGGGGATAGAAGGAAAAATCACTGCGATAAAATACTTAAGGGAAAACAACGTACCCTTTTTAGGTCTTTGTCTTGGTATGCAGCTTGCAGTAATTGAATACGCAAGAAATGCGTGCAGTATGTCTGGCGCCAATTCAACAGAAATGGACCAGGACACAGCATATCCAGTAATAGACATACTCCCTGAGCAAAAAGAACTCATAAAAAACAAAAAATACGGCGCAACAATGCGCCTCGGCGCATACCCTGCAGTACTGAAAAAAGGAACCATTGTGCACAAACTATACTCTAATGATGAGGTATCTGAGCGCCATCGCCACAGGTACGAAGTGAACCCTGAATATATTGAAAAACTTGAGCAAAACGGCATGGTGTTCTCTGGCGCATCCCCTGACAGGAAACTGATGGAGTTCATGGAGCTGCCGGAGCATAAGTTCTTTGTGGCAACACAGGGACATCCGGAATTCAAATCGTCGCCCTTAAAGCCGCATCCGCTGTTTATGGGGCTGATAAAGGCCTGTCTGAGATAAAATTTCCGGGATATACCACAAAAGAATCTACTGTGACGTAGTACATACACATATAAATTTATCATGAGCAGTAGTATCTATGCAAAGTAGTACTCCATACACGGAAAGTATGCAGACTTCTATAAATGAAAGATTACCTGAAGAGATTATAGATCAGATAAATGACTACTTAAAACCAAGAAAAGAAAGCTCGGATCTTAATTGTGAATTAAGAAAACTATTACTTCTTTATGTTCTGGATAAAGATGATCCCGGTATGACAAGAATAAAAGTTACATCCATGGATGAGGCCTGTTCTTATCTCGAAGGGAAAAATATCACATTCAAAACAGAGTATAATGTCCATGAGACAGATAAAAGACATTCAGTATCTCTATTAATGGGAAAAATGCCGAAATACCTCCGTTTCATTGGAGGATCATCTGAGAAAGGTCATTATTTTCGCTTAGTTAAATATGATGAAGACATAAGAAACGGGATACGTGAATATGTAGAAAAAAAAAGATGCCCTAAGATATAAATTTCAGACCAGGATAAAAACGAGAACAGATACCATGAATAATTTTAAAACAGATAGAAAAACTGTCAGACTTTGTCCTTCCCAAATAATATATCTCGAATGTTTAAAAGATTCAGGACGTTTTGAGAGTGATTCTGGCGCTATTAGGCCTTTTGTTGAACAATACCTAGGACATGAAAAATCACTTAACTACAAAGACCCCACAGGTACAGACAGCCCATCCAATGGACTAAAAATCTCTTTTAGAATTGAAGGAGATCTATTAGGTCGTGCAGAGAATAGTTCAAAAAAATATCATAATAATAATTTTTCACTATTTGTTCGCTCGGCAGTAGCATACGATACTGAGTTGCATGAATCAAATTTAACCATTGATTATTTTTGATTCCCAATCAAAAGAGTTAGGCAAAAGAGATGCGATGTTACACAACTATTGAGAATTGTGCTGACTATCGTTGTTTTGAATATTTTGGTTACGAATCAGCAAACGCCATCCGTGAAGTGATTTTCTCACGACTTACAGGACAGCACCCAAAAGACCCCAATAACCGAAAGATTTATATGCTTTATTAACTATTTATGAGTAGTTATAAATTAAACGGTGAAAATGATGTATGATATAAAGGTAAATGATGTAGAAAGGATAGATGAAGATTTATTTAAGAATACAGCCCATGAATTGGATGACAGTAAAATATACGTTGTTAAAGGGGTTAATAGGTTATATGTTGGTCTATCAAAAGGTAACGATAGGCGAGATATAGGTATTTCATCTGATTTGCTGGAACGTGATCTTCCTGCAGCCTCAGCAGTCCATGGAAGTAGGATGATGGCAAATGGTATAGAAGGTTATTGGTCTCATACAATGGAAGGTAAAATAGATAAGCGTGATGATTTTTCAACAGTTTATACATCTCCTAAGTTTCTATGTGGTGGATACGCTAATCCAAAGATGGCAGTAATTTTGGAGAAAATACGACCAAATCAAATTAGTGGATTTCTAATTAAACCAGAAGGAGATAGATATACCACCATTGACTCCGAAGAATCAGTAGAGATTTCAAGTGCTCTTTGTGAAATGCCAGATATTTTAGAAGCATTGGGACTTGGCGAGCTGGTTGGTAGAGAAAAAAAACCACAAGAATACATAAGTGCCTAAATATATCGTCAAAACCAGAATAATTTATAGTTGTGGCTTTGATATATATGCCAAAGCGTCATGGTTTTATGGTGAAATAGACTTAATGATTATTTACCTACAGCGTATCATAATACATCCCACACCGATCCCAAATATCACTTCAGCTCATCAAGCCATCCTGCGCTCTTATTCAGTTTCCTCTTGAAGAATTTCCCGATGTTTTTTGGGTTCTTTGCCTGATGATACTTAAAATACATTTCAGGATCTTTATTTTCATTATCCATAACACCCACAATCTCGATCTTGCCTGTGCGATGCGACATGATATACCTAAACCTCTTGGAATGACCATTAAGCATCTTCTTTGCATCCTCGACAATCCTGTATCCTCTGTACAATGGTATCTGAAAATGATGCTTCACTCTTTTTACAGGTCGGCACTGGAAAACATAATATGGATTTACACCAATACTCACAAGCCTGTTCAATAACTCTGCAAGAACATACGGGTCATCATTGACACCACCAAGCAGAACAGTCTGGTTATTCACAATTACCCCGGAGCGGATAAGCTTATCAATACAATCAATTGACTTATCTGTAATCTCGTTTGGATGATTGAAATGCGTCACAATATATATCCTTCTCTGCTTTTTTGAGTATTTCTTCAAGACATTCGTTAATCCATCGTCCAAAAGGATTCTGTCGGGAAATGCAACTGGTGTCCTGCTTCCAAACCGGATAAAACGAAGATGTGAAATACCTGAAAGCATCTCAAGAAACCCTTCGAGGACCTTAGTCGGCAATATTAATGGATCTCCGCCGCTGATAAGAACATTATTTATCTGTTTATTCTTACTGATGTATTCACAGGCATTGCTGAACTGCTGCAATACCTCATCATTTGTGCATCCTACCAGCCTCTTCCTGAAACAGAACCTGCAATATGCAGCGCACTGGTTAGTGGATAGCACAAGCGCAGTCTGGCTATACTTGTGCTGCAGTCCTGTAAACTTTGTATTTTCACCCTCGCCGCTTGTATCATAAGACCCCTCTAAATCCAGCTCCTCAGCAGATGGAATAATCATCCTTTTGATTGGGTCATTTTTATCTTTTGCATCAATCAGGGACAGGTAATATTTGGTAACACTCATCGGATGTAACTCTATCACTTTTCGCAAGTGCTTTTCTTCATTTGGAGTCAGTGAAATATATTCTTTCAACTGTTCAAGAGTACAGATGTTTTCTCTAAAACTGCTTTCCCACGCCATAACATAAAATTAGGGGGTTTTATATATAAAGGTGATGTGTGTCTTTTATCACAGTACACACACTAAGAAAGCATATAAACAAGTTCCAAAAGACCTGATACTTCATAATCCGGCTTGATGTCGCCCGTATTCTCAAACCCGTCCCTGTTAAGCCAGACACTCCTGACCCTGGCATTAACAGCACCCAGGACATCATCCGCAAGTGAATCACCCACATGAAGAAACTCATCTTTCCTGCAGCCTGCCTTCTTAAGCGCCATATGAAATATCTTCGCATCCGGCTTCTGGACACCGCAATCATCAGAAAGTATAACAAAAGAAAACATCCCTGAAAGCCCGCACACATCGGGCGCAGTGCTGCCATTAGAAACCACACCCAGAACATATCTTTCTTTCAACACCCGAAGCGCCCAGGAAACATCATCATAAGCATCGATACTCACCGCACGATACTTAAAATATACCCTGTTCAGATGCGCAGCAAGAACATTATTCGCTCTTCCTGTGTGTTCAAGAGCGCGGCGAAATGCCTCGGCACGTATCTCCCTGAGATCTGCTGTTTTTTTCTCAAGTTCATGAGCAACATCTTCGCGTATCTTTATCATCTTCTCGACATCAAGTACTGAAGCGGACTTGGGGTCAAGCTTCTCAAGCTCCTTCAATGTTCCAAGAAGCGAAAGGCGCATTGACTTCTCATAATCCCAGAGAGTCCTGTCTGCATCAAAAGAGATTGCCTTTATGCCTGTAATTTTCTGCATGATTACTAAATTGCCTTTTGATTTTAAATAATATTGTCAGAATAAAGTATCGCTAAAGACTTACGAAATAATTTCAGTCACTTTACTTAAGATCTCCTTTTTCTTCTCAATACCAAAATACCCTTCAATTTTACCGACAATTTTTCCATCCCTGAAAAAAAGCAGGCAAGGGAGTTTTCCCACATCATATCTCCCGAGCAAAGAATCATCCTTCATCCTGATTTTCCTGTATTTTATATCCATACCCTCAAACAACACACTTATAGGAATAGAATACAGCAAACACATTATCGAATCATTATCAAACAACTCCACAACTGACATCTTGACTGACTCAAGAATCTGAATATCAAACTTATCTTGGGAAATCAAAAAAGCAGGGTCTTTTGGCTCTGCCCCATACCTGTCAATGAACAGGTCTGAAACTTTCCTCGTATCAGCATCAATCTCCTTTTTGATTCTACTATATTCCTTACTGTTTTTTGCAACCCTTATCGCGCCGACAGGACAGGACTTTTCACACCCCCCGCAGGCGCTGCATTTAGAATCATCAACAGCAATCGTCTTATTGTCTTCATCCCAGTAAAATGCTCCTGTAGGACATGCTTCTATGCCACTACAATCCCTGGAATTATCGCAGATCTTAAAATTTACTAATACAGGCATACCATATATCAAGAAATCCACATTTAAATCTCTTGTGGAATTATTGAAAAAATAATCATTTTGATATGCAAAAGCAACCCACAATCACTAAGAATCATCATCATAACATCTGAGAACGCAAAAAAAACAAAATCTACTCCTTAGCAGGCAGATCAAGCTTGCCTGGATACTCGCATGACAAAATATGCCCCATAAACTCCATGACAAGACTCGCAAGCTCATCCTCAGAAATCGGAGTCGTTCGCCCGTCAATATACTGCTGATGAATTGATCCATATATCTCCGCAATCCCCGGAGTACTTTTGTCAACTTTCTTTTCAAGCTCAAACAACTCATTGATCTTATACACAAGCCCTGCAATCCCGGACTTATCAGTAATCGCAACCTGGACAGGACGATTCAGTATCTTGGCAGTATCAAAAATATTATAGATCTCCTCATTTTTCAAAAGGCCGTCAGCATGAATACCTGCCCGCGTCAGATTAAACTCAGAACCGATAAACGGCTTTGCCCTTGCAATCCTGGCCTTGATATCCTCCTTAAAATACTTTACAACCTCTGTAATCACACTAAGGTCCATACCTCCAGTACTCCCTGTAAGCTGCGCATATTCAATACAAAGCGCCTCAATCGGCGTATTGCCTGTCCTCTCGCCATATCCAAGAAGAGTACCATTGATGCCTGCACAGCCGTGCAGCCACGCACTCACAGAACATGCGACCATCCTGTAAAAATCATTATGCCCATGCCACTCCAGCTGCTCCTTTGGCACCCCTGCATCGTGCACCATAGTGTGGACCAGTTTAGGCACACTTCTTGGAAGAGCAGCATACTCATTTTCCACGCCGAATCCAAGAGTATCGCACAAACGGATCTTCACGGGCATTCCCGATTCTTTTTGCAGCTCCATCAGTTTTCGTGCAAGCGGTACCACAAACCCGTACACATCAGCGCGGGTGACATCCTCGAAATGGCATCGCGGCACGATTTCAGAATCAATCGCTGAGCGCGCTATATCAAGATAATTCTCAATCGCTTTCTTTCTTGTCCATTTGAGTTTCAGAAAGATGTGATAATC
>DAOVYR010000172.1 GCA_030635525.1 Candidatus Nanohalarchaeota archaeon
GCAAAAAGCTACATGACAATAATAATCTATGGCTTCACCATAATATTCACAGTATTCATCCTAAACTCCATATTGCACGGCGAAGGAGACACAATAACACCCATGAAAGCACTCGTAATATCAGTATCACTAAACATAATACTCGACCCAATACTGATATTCGGATACTGGATAATACCCCCATTAGGCATAGAAGGCGCTGCAATAGCAACAGTAATCTCAAGATCCTTCGGCCTGATACTCATATTACATCACTTCATCAAAAAAAGATCAAAAGTCACACCCATCATTAGAAGATTCAATTACCAGCCCAAAATAATCAAAAACATACTAAAAGTAGGCATCCCCTCATCACTATCACAAATCAGCATGTCCATTGCATTCTTTATCCTCATATCCTTCGTAGCAAAATTCGGAACCGCCGCAATAGCAGCCTTCGGCGCAGCAAACAGGCTCCAGACAATAGGAATACTACCCTCTATCGCCATCGCCACTGCCGTGATTACCATGGTCGGCCAAAACGCAGGACAAAAAAAATACGACCGCATAGAAGCCACAGTCAAAACAGCAATCAAACTCCTCATCACCTTCATGATACCCGTCATATTAATTCTAACCACATTCAGAAACCAATTAATGGCAATCTTCACAGATGACAAAACAGTTATATCCATCGGATCCGAATTTCTAAGAATAGTTCCACTCGAACTCATATTCATTCCCATAGGCATGATTATAGGCTCAGCATTCCAGGGCACTGGAAAAGGCACTCCTCAACTTGCATTGACAATGATACGTTTATTCATAATAGGCATACCAATCGCATATTATCTTGCATTCATAAAAGCCTGGGGTCTAAGCGGCATCTGGTGGTCCTTCGTAATCGCAGCAGCCTCATCATCAATCATATCCATTATCTGGTTCAGGACAGGCTCATGGAAAAAAGAATCAAAAATCTGACCCAAAACCGATAAAAACACAACCAAAAAACCATTGCAACCACATATGGCTTGCAGATATCAGATATAATTAATGGCGCCAAAAAGTTCGCTTTTTGCTCATATTTTGAGGGTTAAACGAACTTTTAGTTCCTTTAATTGTTGTTAGGCAACATATTACTCGGCGATTTTGCTTTTCGAAATTTATTTAAACACGAAGTTGTAATTTATTATGATGGACAAAGAAACAATTAAAGAATTTTTAAAACCAAGTAGAAAAAAACTTTTGATTTTCATAAGTCTCATCATTATTTCGATATCAATCTTATATATTTTATATAAAATTAGTGGATATTATCTCATGTGCGACCCCCTGTCTTGTTCAGATTGGACAATTTTTATGGACTGGCTTGATTATAAAGTTGGTTCGAACATATTCATAATTATATTGTTATTTGATTATATTTTCACCTGCATGATAATCTCTCTATTGAATAACTTTAAAATTAAAAAATAATGTCGCAAAATCGCCTGCGTCATACGCAAAATTGTGCTCAATTTTGGTTTTGACTTCATCAAAACTCGCCTAACACGGGCTTTAAGATTCGCTATGCTCATCCAAATTTTTCTTACAGAAAAACTTCTCAAAGCCCCAAACGTTATACGAAATTGCCGAGCCCACCTGAACTACAACATAAACCGCAATCACACCCAGAACCACAAACATAAGATATATAAACTTTCGCCCACAATACTTAACTACATAACGGTGAGTCTAATGACTGGTGGACATGTTTGCATCAACAAATAAAAAAGAACTATCACTTCTCTATAATCTAAATAATCCACAAAACACCAGCACAAGCAAAAAAATAATACTTAGTTCTAGCAAGACCACACCCTATACCCATAACCACAGACAAAAGCCCCAACCACATAACACGACACTCACAAGCACAAAAAACACTCAAACGGAGGTAATAAAATGAAAGAAACAAAAACAAACATGGGTGGCTACCGGTGCAGCCAATAATGAAACAATGAATCAAGATAAAACCACAAAACAAATCATAAAACTAATCAACACAAACAACCTAAAACCCCACGAACAAACAGACCCGAAAAAAATACACGAAGTCAAAAAAAGCATAATTGAAGAAGGCATAAAATACCCGATAGTAGCAGACAAAAAAACAAACATAATCCTTGACGGTCACCACAGGCACAATATCTTCAAAAACCTGAAAATCCAAAAAATCCCGGTATTCTACGTAAATTATATGGACCCCAAAATCATCCTCGACTCATGGAACGGCCACAAACTGACAAAACAGGACGTCATAAACCAAGTAAACGCAGGAAAAGTATATCCAATCAAGACAACCAAACACATGCTAAAAACAGACGACGGACACACACACATATCCCAGACACTTCCAAGAATAGACCTCGACATAACCCTCCTGAAAAAAATACAACCAATACACCAACAATAAAAAGATTGTAGCCCCTTAGACACATGATAAAAATGAAAGGAAAAATACACTCAATCAACATAAGCGCAACCAAGCACATAACAAAAGCCCCTGTAGAAGAAGCAAAAGCAATAGAGAACTTCGGTCTGGAATCAGACGCCCATGCAGGAGATGAAATAAGACAAATCAGCCTCCTTGCCCAGGAAAGCATAGACCGCATGAAAGAAAGCGCAAAAATCAAACAAAAACAAATCACTCTAAACCCCGGCGACTTCGCAGAAAACATAACAACAAAAGACATAGACCTGAGACAACTAAAAATCGGCGACAAACTAAAAGCAGGAGACGAAGTAACCCTCGAAGTCTCAAAAATCGGAAAAACATGTCATGCGGGCTGCAAAATATTCCAGGAACTCGGCGAATGCGTCATGCCAAAAGAAGGCATATTCGTAAAAGTCATAAAAGGCGGAACAATAAAACAAGGCGACACACTGGAAACACTAGACAACCAATAACCAAAAAAAAATCACATATCTTTCATCATCCGCACAACACCAAGCATCCCGGACTGCAAATCAGTCTCATATTTCTTATCCTCAAGATAAACATATCCTGCTCTTCTATAAAAATCAACAGCATTAAGCGAAGAATCCAAAAACAATCTCTTTATGCCCCGGGATCTTGCATAATATTCCACAAAATTGAGCAATCTCTGCCCCAGCTTTTTGCCCTGCAATTCAGGGGCAACAAAAATCCCCTTGATTTCATTACGATTCAGACCAGCACACCCCACAATCCTTCCATCCAAAGATAGAATCCAGAATTTCCATCCTTCAGTATACTTTGAAAACATCTCCCTGGAATACAAAGACGCCCA
>DAOVYR010000055.1 GCA_030635525.1 Candidatus Nanohalarchaeota archaeon
CCGCCGTTCATGACATTCATCTGCGGAACAGGCATGATGAATTCATTTTTGTTGTTTGAAAGTTGTGCGAGGCGCACGTGGAGGGGGATGTTCATGAGTCTTGCAGACACTTTTGCCGCTGCGATGCTTACCCCGAGGATAGCATTTGCGCCGAGAACGGATTTGTTTTTGGTACCATCAAGCTCAATCATTTTATTGTCCAGTTCTTCCTGGTTCCTGCAATCCATACCAATAATCTCTTTTGCGATAATATTATTTACATTACTCACTGCCTTAAGAACACCTTTCCCCATATACCTCTTCTCATTATCCCTCAATTCAACTGCTTCATAAGACCCTGTAGATGCCCCGGAAGGTATCAGAGCGCGCTTGATTATGTTTCCTGCTTTCAGGTCAACCTCCACAGTGGGATTGCCCCTTGAGTCAAGTATCTCCATTGCCTTTATTTTCGTTATTTCGAATTCAGATGTCATATGACCGCGCCTCCTTTTTTTGAGAATCAATACATTGTATTACGTTATATTACATATTTAATATTGGTTTTTTTATATGTTGTGTTAGCCATGTTGATTGTAATATCCTGCTTCAATTTCGCTAATATTTTACAGGTTCCTTGAGCCAGTTTTCCATATGCCAGTAAGGAAGGAGGCACTGTTGCGGGATGACAAGAGTTGATGCCAAGAAGAGTCTTAGTACTGCATACAATTCATGTTTTTTACATTTTTGGGAGTGGCATGCTTTTAGGATTATCGTCAGGAACAAGGGATGTTGCAAGAACTGATACGATCATTACGACCACTATAAGAACTACAATTATAAGTAGCGGGCTTCCGCCATCTCCATTATCATCTATACATTCGTCATCATATTCGCAATCTTCACATGAACAGTCTTCATCGTCTTCCCATTCGCAATCGCCATCATAATCGCAATTTTCACCTGTGTCTGCGCACTCTGGCTCATCCTTGCAGTCATCATAGCAGCTGGCACATGTTTCACTGTCGTCGCAGTTGCCATCTCCGCATACTGCTTTAATCGACTCTAATTGTTCAAGTGCAGTATCAACTCTGTCCGCTGCGCTCATGATTCCTGTCAGCATGGACTTTGCCTCTTTATAGTGGCCATTATAGTAATGGCTCTTCATCTCAGCTATATCTGCCTGCAGGTCAGCTAAATCCTCTTTTATAGAGGTTGTATCTCCTGTTAACTTATCCATGCGTGTATTCATTGCTTTTCGTTTATCATCGACATCGTCAATGTCCTTTTTAAAGTCTTCAATCACTTCTACAGTAATCTCAACTTTCCCGGAGGCATTATCTGCGCTTATTTCAAGTTCGCCTTCGTATGTTCCTGTTTTTGATATTGGCTTAAGTGTTATTTCTATATTGTTTCGCCTGCCAGGCGTAATCTCATCAGGTGTTTCAATCTCATCTTCATATTCCTTGAGATATCCTATCAGGTTGGCGGTTATGCCCGCAAGCGATCGTGTACCTGCGTTCTCAATCACTACATATATCTTTTTTTCTTTATCTTTCAGGGTCTCAATCTCTATTGTTTTATTTATGATTGTCATTTCTGCTGTAAGTGATATATCGAGAGTGACAGGAAGTTTCTGAATCTTTCCTTTTGATGTTATTGATATATTTCCATAGTACAGTTTGTTTTTCATGTAGTCATCCGGCTGGATTATTACTGTGAATGTTGTTTTGTTACCTGGCTGGAGAGTTGTCACGAAGTTTCTTTTGCTGATTGTAATGTATTTGCTTAATTCTCCTGAATCTCTTGTGACGGTAATATTATCCATTGTAGCGGTTCCTGTATTGGTTATTGTTACCTTGGTTTCTGTTTTGTTCATTGAGTTTATTTTTTTATTGAGCATGGACGGAAATATTTTGAACTGTATCGTTCTGTCTTTCCTGTTGACTACGAATGACTCATTGCCATTGTAGTTAAGGCCATATTTGTCCTTTGCGGATACATGAACAAAGTATTCACCTATTGGAGCATCGTCGTCAATAGTATACATTAATTTGTGGTATTTATTCTCAACAGTCGTGTCGCTGTCTTTGAAGCAGTCACCCCCGGCATCTGCAGAGTCAATGCAGATGGAGTTAATCTCCATATCTATAGCTGTATCATTTGAACTGATGACTCCTATTTTTATTGTGACTGCATCTCCCTGTTCGTAGACTTTTATACCGCTATCTATATCCAGTTCGTATTCCCTGACGTAAAAAGTTGTTATCGTCTTTTCATTGTCCAGGATTGTATGGTTTATTCTTGATTCGATTGTGTAGGTTCCGGGACGCATAGGTATTGTGTATTCTGTGCTAGTATTTACGTGGTCAAGATATATTCTCTCTTCTGTCCCGTTTGGCAGTATGACTCTTGTGTCTACGCTGTTTATTGTGCCATATTCAACGTCTGCATCGAGAGTGATATCTATTGTATCTCCCATTATTGCATCGCCAATCATATGTATTTCTGAACTGTAAGGTATTGCAGCGTATGAAAGGAATCTTCCGCCTTTCCCGCTATAACTTTCTGCTTCCAGTTCTATGAACCCATACGGGGCATTAGATGGTATTGTGAGATTGGCTCTGTACTGGCCTTCTATTTTAGGCATTTCTTCTTTTAGAATGTAGGGGATTATTCCATCTTTAATATTGTATACAGTGTAGTACAGATTAATGTCGCCAGTCTCCTCTAAGTATGCTGTTATTTCTATTTGTTCACTGATGTATTTATCGAAGATGCGCTGGCTTTCAAATGAAGATGTTATGTCGATGGACATGTAACCGTATGAGGCGGTATCTATATGGTAGTCTACCTGTGGATTATTCAGGCTGTCAAGGCATGTGAAATTTGTGTATATTGAGCCTTCGTAAGTGGCAGTTGCTTTCCCGCACCATATACCTGTTTCAGACAGTTCATCAAGCTTGAAGTGATATTTATTGATATACTCTTTGAGCGGGTAAAGGTCGCCTTCTTGTGAGCCGTATGCGTATGTAATGCTGATTGTATCATCCCGGCATGGATGATCTTTTTTGATCTGGACGCAGATGGTGAAGTCATCGCCAATTGTGAGAACTTCCGGATAGGTTCGCTGTGACTCTATAATGAGAATGCCGTGCGCCGGGGATAATAATGCTAATGTGATTACGTATACGATAAATATGACTATTGATATGTTCTTCATAAGTGTCTTTTTTGTTTTTTATTGTTTATATAGTTGCATTCCTTTGCCAGAATGACTACCAGCTCTTCAAAGAACAGGTTCGTGCGCTTTACTATTTTTACTGTAAACCCTTTTTTTTCAAGTGTATCAAATGTTTTTTTATATTTTGACTTGCTTGAGTCAAGTATGAGTATCTGTCCTGTTTCTTTGAGGTAAAGGGGAGCCAGATTTAGGAATTTGTCTGTTGTTTCGCGCCCGTCTTTTCCGCCGTTCCAGGCGCAGTCTATTATGTCATCAGATGTTTCGCTTTTTGCCTGGGGCAGGTAGGGGGGATTGAATATGATTATGTCGTATCTTTTGCTGATGTTTGCGAATAGGTTGCTTTTGATGAATTGTATGTTTTTGATGTTGTTTAGCTCTGCGTTTTTTTTTGCACATTCAAGTGCGTATGGATTTATGTCTGTTGCTGTGACATGACTTGCGTGTTTTGCTGCGTGAAGGGCGATTATGCCTGTGCCTGTGCCGATCTCAAGTATGTTGTCTCTGGGTTTTATGTTGAGATATTCAAGTGAGTCTATGAGCAGGAATGTGTCTTCTGATGGTTCGTATACGTGTCTGCATGTCGATATTTTTGTGCCTTTGTTTTCTATTTGCATGATGTTTTTTTGGTTGGAAAGCATTTAAATGCTATGCTCTGGTGGTGGAGTGGGTGTGATAGCATTATCAACTGGCAATTCTGCTCAAAATATTGGTAGTCAAAGCTCTGAAAATCAATAAAATATATATACAAGGACAGTCATTAAATTATCAATGAAAAACAAAGACAAAAAAATAAAAAAGAATGAGAAAAGAAAAGAGGGCAAGAAGTCGCGCAATGTTTCTGTGCATCACAAATCTGAGCACTCCGCACCAAAATCGTCAAAATCTCATGCCGCAAAGCATTCTTCGCCTGTCCATCACAAACCGGAGCACTCCGCACCAAAATCTCATGCTGCAAAGCATTCTTCGACAAATCATCATGTGCAAGACCATCCATCGCCCGTCCATCACAAATCAGAAGGGCATGTTTTGAAGCGTGTTTCTGTGCATCACAACTCAGAGCACTCTGCACCAAAATCTCATGCTGCAAAGCATTCTTCGACAAATCATCATGTGCAAGACCATCCCTCTCCCGTCCATCACGAACCGGAAGGGCATGTTTTGAAGCGTGTTTCTGTGCATCATAATCCAGAGCATTCCGCACCAGAATCGTCAAATTCTCATGCTGCAAAGCATTCTTCACCAGAGCATCATGTGTACGAGCATCCATCGCCCGTCCATCACAGACCGGAAGGACATATTTTGAAGAATGCTCCCGCGCATATTAAATCAGTATTTTCCGCACTAAAGCTGTCAAGATCCCATACTGCAAGACATTCTTTGTCAGAGCAGCCTGCGGAGGGGCATTCCGGGTTAATTGAGCCGTCAGAACCTTTACTTGCACCTCATGAGTCTGAGCACTTTGCGCCGGACCAGGCACAAGACAACTCTAACTCAGAGCGGTCCGATCTGGAAATTCATTCATCCGAAGACAAGACATCAGAACCTGTGTCTGAGTGTCATTCCCCGGAGAATCATGATTCAAAGCAATTAGCATCGGAAGATTCTGAGCCGGAGCAGTCCGCTTTTGAAACCCATTCATCCAAAGACAAAGCATCAGGACCTGTGTCTGAGTATCATTCCCCGGAGAATCATGATTCAAAGCAATTAACAACGGAAGATTCTGAGCCGAAGCAGTCTGCTTTTGAAATTCATTCATCCAAAGATAAAGCATCAGAACCTATGTCCGAGCATGATTCCAAAGAGGACAATGAACCAGAGCAGGTTTCACAGGAAGACTCTGATCCAGAGCAACATGCTTCGGAAGTTCTTTCGTCCGGGCATAAAGCATCGGATTCCACTTCCGAACCTCATTGTCTTGGTGAACATGGTTCAAAGGAATCCGTACAGGAAGAATCTGACACAGAGCAACCCGCTTCAGAAGAACCGGTACCAAAACAGGATATTTCAGACCAGCCTGTGCAAGAACAATCAGTATTAGAAGAACCCGAATCGCCATTCGAGACTACGCAGCTTGAGAACAACAAAAAAGCCATGGATGTCTTCCGTGGCGCAAAAAGGTATCTTCGTCTTAATGAACTCATTCTGGCACAGGAAAATATAGATGAAGCCCTTTCAATAGACACCATGGATGACGATAACTACAACAGGGCAGATGCGTATTTTCTTGCAATGCAGATTTGCCGCAGGGCTAAGGAGTATAGCATGGCTTTAGACTATATTGAAGAGGGAATTAAAAGTGTGAATCCGTACCGCGGAGATGGCCCGAAGTTTGTGCTTGCAAAGGGAGTGATACTGCTTCAAACGGCAGAGCTTGAGCATAGTGCGTCCAAAAGAGAAAAGCATATGGATGCTGCAATTGAATCCTTTAAAATGGCTGTAAGCGTGTCTGATGTTTTGCTTAGCCGGAAGTCCAAATACCATTTCGATGAGAGCGAGGTCCTTACAATAAAAAAATACCAGCAGATGGCTATTTTTAATCTTGCTTATGCACATGATATCACCGGGCACAGGAGGGAGTCTATTGCGTCTCTTGACAGGCTGTTTGAAATGTATCCTCATTTTAGGGTTGAGAAGACGCCTTTTGAGTTGTATAATAAGATCCTGGCTGAGAAAAAGAAATTACATATTGCTAAGTGAAGCGAAATTTGCCATATTTGCATATGCCAGAACATCAAGGTTTAAGAATGATCCGGCGATTGCAGCCAATATCAATCCAGTGATTAGCAATATGGTTGATATGATGATCATTCCAATGAAACTGCCAAGTACCATTCCGAGGCCAAACTTTAGCCCGGAGAATACTGAGATTTTTATGTGATTTGTGGCTTCGCTTTTTGTTATGTTTGTTTGCTCTGTCTCATCTTCCCGGGGTTCCGGTTCTTCATTCAGTACTTTTTTCCTGATTTCCCTGAATATTAATCCTTCATAGTCTTTTATAGCCATAATTTTTCTTAGCTGAACTTGTATATATACTTATCGTATGTGAAGGTAAGAATCTTTTGAGTATTGATGGCGGAGTTATGTCTGTAGTTCAATTATCAATGCCAGTAAAGGCATTATCTTTCTTATCTACCCCCAATCCAGAGAAACCCGATTGCCATTGTTTTAATAACTGCTAATGAAATGAATAGGTGGATGGTCTTGTTTTGCTTTTCCTGGGTGTAATTTAGGTATATCAGCCCCAACAAGGCCATTAAAAATCCTATTGCGTAGTAACCTGCAATTAGATCGGCAACTGTTCCGGTAATGCATACTATCAGGAGTGCTTTTATTAATGGCTTGATTTTCTTTTTTCTTCTTTCTTCTATGATTGTCTTAATTTCAAAACTTTTTACTATCAGATAAAATGCTGTGAATAAAACGATGATTCCACAGATCAGACTGATTTTTGTATCAATAGTATGCCAGCTTGGTGGAGCAAGAGGAAGAGTCGCATTAAAACAGGTCATTATGTCAAGAACCCCCCCGTAGATCATAAATAGACCGCCGAGCAAGAGAATTATCCATATCTGCTTTGTGAAGTCGTGGTTTTCTTTTTTTTGTAAGTTGGGTCTTTTGTTATTCATGTTGTGTTGTTTTGTGTTCTGTTATATTTAATGTTTTGCTTTCTGGGATGATGGTGAGGTTTAGAGCGAAAGTAAGTTAAATAAAAGTCATTAAATTCGTTGTATGTTTACGATTGTGCTTGTAGAACCGGAGTCGGACGGCAATATCGGGTTTGTTGCAAGGGTGATGAAGAATTTCGGGATTAAGGATCTTGTTCTTGTTAATCCAAAAGCGCCTCTTACAGATGATGTCAAAGCGTATTCAATGCATGGATATGATGTCTATGAGCAATCTAGGAGAGTGAGGTCTCTCGAGTGCCTGAGGAAATTTGATGTGGTTGTAGGATTTAGCGCTAAGGTGGGCTGCGGATCAGGACTGTTGAGGCATCCGGTTGCCCTGAAGGATCTTTCAGAGGTTATTTCCGGCAGGAACACTGCTCTCGTGTTCGGAAGAGAGAGCAGCGGGCTTTCTAATGATGAGCTTGCG
>DAOVYR010000125.1 GCA_030635525.1 Candidatus Nanohalarchaeota archaeon
AAAGCTCTTTATGCCCCGCACAGGGATTTAGTCATCCCAGGCATAATGCATCTTCACATGCTCAATATCTCCCCAGTCAACAGTTTTGTTAACACCAACAAGCAAATCATGCCAATATGCTTTAGCAGCTTTCATCTCATCTTTTTCAAATCTCTTGATCCACTTCTCAATCTCAGGATTAGTACCTGACACATCACGCGCCTCATATAGGTATGTGCGGATAACATCATGGACCCTTTTTGTTTCCCAGAACACAGGAACTACACCTGCCTTCGTATCATAGTCACGCAGCTTCTGCAAAAGCTTCCTGCAATGCTCATAATAATCAACCTTCACACCGCACCCCTCAGCAATCAAAGTCTCAACCAGCTTCTCAGACCAGCCCCTGTGGAACCTGCAAATACCTGTATTGCCGGAAAAAAGCTCCTTGACAGACCTGTCAACAGACTTCGCACCCAGATCCTCTGGGGGATAAAAATCATTGCCATAATAACTATAAAATTTGCCCTGGATCTGTAGCGGTATAAAAAACCCGGGAACCCAGTACTGACAGGGCGCAATATACCCATCCAACCCGAACGGTATATAATTCGCAAGATCAGAAAACTTAAACTCACTTTCGCGATCACTGTATTTTTCAGAAAGCTTGCGGACCGCACTACGGACGCCATGCCTGAACATCTTTGAAAACTCAGTTCGCTGGTACGCAATGTCAAAAGCAAGCTTAACACCAATATCAGCATGCTTAAAAGAATCCTTCATCTTAAAAGTCTCAGCATCAAAATTAGCATCAACATCGACCCCGACATCCTCTTTCGTCAGAAGCCCCTTATGCATGCACTCAAGCACAAACGACACAATATTTCCAAACCCGATAGCATCATACCCCATGCACTCAACAGCACCGACAAGCTTCTCAGCAGCCCTCTGATCAAAAATACCTGCATTAGGACCAAGCGCCTCATAAGGCTCATAATCCTTCTTCCGATCACCCTTATATTTCTTGCACACAGCAGGACATGGCTCACCGCATGTCCGCCATAACTTAGTATCAATGGTCTCTTCATTGAACTGCTTCAGATAATGCCCGACAATAAATTTATCATAAATATCCTGCCTCTTATCACGCGAAAGATACACAGAACTCCAGTTGAACATCGGAAGCCATGCACCGATTGTAGACATATTGACACCAAATGTCCCGCCACTATTATACTTCTCAACATACCTGTACTTCTCAGTCGCCTTTCTCGCAGAATCAGTCATATTCGCGCCAAGATGTTCAGTAAATATCTCATCAACAGCCTTCATGTCCTTGAGATCCTTAGGCTCAAAAACACGATCATCCCTGTCACCGCCATACATGACAGCAACAATATTATGCGCCTGGAAAAGCACAGAGCCAAAACCACCCCTGCCTGCCCAACCGTCAGACCCTTTCAAGATATTGCCATTCCTGATGACAAGCGTACTGATAGCTCCCTGGTTAGTATTCATCGCTGCAGGCCCCACAGCAAGCACCCTGAAATCAAGATACACCTTATTTTTCAAAAACTCATCCTTGTACTTCCCGACAACATAATCATGAAGAGAATAAACCCCCAAATCATCCTTAGAAAACACATCCATAAGCTCATCCTGCTCAATAGGATAGAACTTCACAGACATCTTCCCGGATATATTCTTAATCACAAGAATTGATGGTTTCTTTGACTTCCCCTCAATCTTCACAAAATCCACGCCCGTCTTATACAAAGGCAGCGCAGCACCGCCGATAGTACTCAAAAAAAGAGTCTCAACCACAGGCGAATGCCCTACAATGATCAGCCTGTTCGCACCAGGTATCTTACTTCCTGCAAGCGGGCCCGCGCCGAAGATTAAACTGTTTCTGGAGTCAAGAACCCCATACTCATAGGTCTTTGCTGACATATGCGCATCAACAGCATAATCAACAACACCGATAACATTATCAGACTCAAGCAATAGGGACTTGAAAGAACCCTTCCCTGCATTAATTTCAATAACTTTCTTCATCATACAACCACCCTCAAGATTATATATTGTTTCATTCTTATATAAATATAGTAAAAGTCATAACTTTTTGGACTATATGACTTTTCCATATAGATTAACGTCTCTTGGTTTTTGCTATGAAAAACCACAATAGGGTGGTTTTTCCCGCATACATAAATCACCTTTGGTTAAAATCATAGGTGATTTAGTATGATTAAATTTGTCCATTTAGTAACGACGTTAACTATAATACTCAGTCAATAATAACTTCCTTTTCTATACTTGCAACTACCTTGTTATAAATGGCAATCAATATAACACCAAAAATCGCAAGTGCGAAAAAAAGCACAACAAGCGTAATCATAAAAATGATAGCTGACCTCTGCACACCGCCGAATATTCCCCCTCCGCCATCTATCCCATCTGCAGTTGACCTGATATTATAAATCACAATATCAAGTATAGTCCCGCAATCCTTAAGACAGGTATTTTTCGTCTCAAATGGTTCGCAGCGTCCGTTTCCGCAAAATTCAAGATTAAATTTCTCATCATCGCAACTCTGGTCCCACATGCAGTTCTCAGAGTATGACAACCCGGGAAAACAGATAACAGACAAAACAAGAGATAAGAGCAAGATTTTCTTCTTCATACGAATAATCATACTAAATTATTACTCAACCTTGTTTATATTGTTTACAGAATGAGAGTGATTCACTAAACACACCATAAAATACATTTAAATAATTCACAGTACACATAAACACACATAGAAGGAGTCAATCCAATGATTCAATGGTGCTCTGTATGATAATACCATTCAAAAACATCAAACATTACATATTCGACCTCGACGGCACTGTCTGGACACACACAGATTTACTGCCGCATGCTGAATATGTCATACAAAAAATCCAGAAGAAAGGCAAAAACATCCACTTCACAACAAACAACACAATCCTTTCAAGGGATGAGACTGCAAAAAAACTCACACGCATGGGCATAAGAACAACCAGAGAACACATATTTTCTGCAGGATACGTTGCATCGAGATATTTCGAAGAAAAAGGAATAACCGAAATATACGTCATCGGCGAACACGGTCTTGTCAAAGACCTTTCAGAAGCAGGCATCAAAGTTTCAGAAAACGCAAACAATGTTCTTCTAAGCATCGACCGCAATTTCAATTACTCCAAACTAAAACACGCAACAGACCTGATCAACAAAGGCGCAGAACTTTACTGCACAGGAATCTCAAAGTACTTCAGGGCCGGTACAGAACTATACCCTGCCGAAGCCCCCATCATCCGTGCAATTGAAGCTCTTACAGGCAAGATGCCGATACACCTCGGCAAACCATCAGATGCATTCAAATCAAGAATCTCAGAAGACATAACCCTCTTCCCTGAAGACGTCCTCATAATCGGCGATGACCTGAACGAAGACATAGTCTTTGCAAACAAATGCGGGTTCAAAAGCGCCCTCACACTCACAGGCAACACCTCAAAAGAAGCAGCACAAGAGGCAACCGGTATGAAAAAACCAGGCGCGATAATACGCGACCTGAAAGAGATAATCACATTCTATTGAATATCGAAGTTGATACCATGACTCCACTAAAATTCAGGGACGCAAAACTTACCTTAATAGGACACGCCACATTCAGGATAGAAATACCAGATATAACAATATACATAGATCCCTACAAGATACCGGACAACTCGCCTCCGGCAGACTTCATACTTGTATCACACAGCCACTACGACCACTGTGACCCGGATGATATCGAAAAAATTACAAAAGAATCAACAATAATCATTGCAAGCGAAGAAGCAAAAAGAAAACTCAAAGGAGAGATACAGACAGTTACCCAGAACGACGAGATAACCATCAAAGGATTAATAATCAAAACAATCCCCGCATACAATATAAGCAAGCCATACCATCCTAAAGGCGCAGGCGTGGGCTTTATAATAAACACAGGCCAGACCACAATATACTTCGCAGGCGACACAGATTACACAGAAGAGATGCAAAAACTAACCGGTATTGACATCTGCCTTGTGCCAATCGGCGGGACATACACAATGGACGAAAAAGAAGCATCAGAATTCGTAAACCACATCAAGCCGAAAGTCGCTATCCCCATGCACTACGGAAGCATCACTCAAGGCGACCCAATTGAATTCAAAAAGCTCACGGACCCGCACATAGACGTCCGTATAATGGCCTGAATTGAAACTATATTAATGACAT
>DAOVYR010000032.1 GCA_030635525.1 Candidatus Nanohalarchaeota archaeon
AGAGGTCGCCAGTCATCAGTATCCTGTGGATTCTGCGGCCGCACAGTACCGCGCTACAAGACATTCACAACATACCGCGGATTCAACATAACAGACCCCGTCCTAAGAAAGGAACTGGAAAACACACAAACATCCTTCAGCCCGGAAAAGGTCTACGCCTGCCCCGCATGCGCAAGACACAGATCCATCGTACAGAAACGCGACGAAACCGGCCACAAAGTCATCAAAAAAAGAAGGAAAAAAAAGTAGCCCACCGACAACCAGCAAAACTATAAGAACTACAGCAACTAATTAATTCTCAAGAACTACTACTGGTGATACCCACGCCCCTAAGAGGACTATTAAGAAGAAGATACAACATCTCAAAAGAACAAAAAAAAATAATAGAAGACGAGATGGCACGCTTTACAATAGCAGACAGCAAAAAAATCATAGTCCTCCCGGAACTAAAAGGCCTGCAAAACACAAACATAGTCTATCCCCTGATACCCCCCTTCGCATACGCACGCATTACATGGAACGAAAAAGAACAGGCACTCATATACAAGATAGACCAGCCAGAACTCAACGAAGACGAAAAAAAACTACTAGACACAATAAGCAAAGGCCTGACAAAAACACTCGAGACAAACATCGCTACCCTAAGACAAAAAGACAAGCTTCTAAACTACATTCAAAAAAAGACAAACAACATCATTGAAGAATACGGGATAACATTGAAGCCCGGCCAGTACACAAGACTGATGTACTACATCTACATCAATTTCGTAGGCCTCAACGCACTTGAACCCTTAATGCATGACACATACATAGAAGACATCGGCTGTGACGGAGTAAACATACCACTCTATATCACCCATAAAAAATACGGCAATATCAAGACAAACATCTACTCCAGCAACCTTGAAGACCTGCAGGAATTCGTCGTAAAGCTCGCCGAAAGATGCGGAAAATACATATCCTACGCAGAGCCAATTCTCGACGGCTGCCTGCCGGACGGCTCAAGAGTCAACGCAACTCTGGCATCAGACGTAACAACAAGAGGTCCCACATACTCAATCAGAAAATTCAGAAAAATACCCTACAGCATAGTCGACCTCATACGACTCAAAACATGCACCACAGAAGAACTCGCATACCTCTGGTACGTCATCGAGCACAAAGTAAACATACTGATCTGCGGAGGCACCGGAGCAGGAAAGACATCCTTCCTGAACGCGATAATCTCATTCATCCCCCCTGAAGACAAAATCATCTCAATCGAAGACACCCAAGAGCTAAACTTACCGCACGAAAACTGGATACCCTGCATATCAAGAATGTCATTCGGCAACACCAACATAAAAGGAGACAAATACGGTGAAGTCACCATGTTCAGTTTACTCAAAGAATCATTCAGGCAAAACCCGGACTACGTAATTGTCGGCGAAGTAAGAGGCGCCGAAGCATCAGTCCTCTTCCAGGGCATGGCCTCCGGCCACCCATCTTTCGGAACAATCCACGGCGGCTCTGTAGACGACATCATCAAAAGAATGCAGACACCTCCAATCAACTTATCCCCCGGCCTCCTGGAAACCCTGGACATCGTAGTAGTTGTAAGCCGCGCAGCACAATACGGTAAAAGTTCAAGAAGACTAAAGAGCATCAGCGAAATAGAAAGCATAGACGCAGCAACCGGAAGATCACGGGTAATAAAAAGCTTCCAATGGAGCCCCGGCGACGACAGACATGAGAAACATAAAAGCTACGTTCTCGAAAAAATAAGCGCAGACTACGGAATACCCATAAACCAGATGGAAAAAGAAATAGAAGACAGAAAACTACTCCTTGAATGGCTGCATCAAAAAAGAATAAGCAACTTCACAGAAGTTTCCTCATATATCTCAAAATATTACAAAAATAAAGAGCAGATAATGAAAGAAGTCAAAAAAGAGATCACAAAAGAAGAGATACTCGCAACCTAAATCTTCAACACAATACCATGAGAAGTCACTTCATACTCTATCCAAACCCTATCATGTTTCGTATCTTTCATTTTTGATATTCTCAAATACCTCTTATCCTCCTCAAACCTCATCTCAATCAACCCGTCAGTAAGAAAATTCAAAGTTGAGACAATCTTACTGTCATGTACTCCTTCCTCAAGTGTAAGAAACACAGTTGAATCAGTTGAATTCGACTTTGCAATAAAATCATGCAAAAAAAGAGGCACCATTCCCGGATCCGAATACAAAAAAAGCGTTGATATAGAATCCGCAACCAAACGCTTATCACTTTTACCCATATCACGCAGCAAGTCCGTAAAAACCATATTAAGCTGATTAAGATCAGATAACCCGTCAATTGCATACATCGAATTGCACCCGCTTCCTATCCTCCACGAAAAGCAATCAAGAAAAGTCAGGTCCCCATTGGTACGCCACCCGAAATGTTTCATAGAGTCCCTGATAGCTTCCGGTCGGGTATCAAAAGTAACAAAAATACACTTCTCCTTTGCCTCAACACCTCTATTCAACACCTGTTCACAAAATATACTCTTCCCAACACCCGGTGGACCGATTAACAATATCGTCGAATCTTTCGGAAATCCTCCCCCAATTAAGGCATCTAAATGTTTAATCCCTGACGGCTCACGCATAAACACACCATATCCATTTTAACTGGCACGTGCCACAAACTCGCAGCAGTCATCCCCTAATCCCCCGCAAAGAGTCTCCCTCACAACCACTCTCTTCCTGAGTTTCGCTTCAAGAAACCCTGCAATAATACCTGCTTCAAAATAACAAATCTGCTTCTCCACAGGACACATATCGACACAACTACTACAATTCTCCAGCCTGTAAACATACCTTGCACCTGACTCTCCAACCAACTTCAATTCACCTATTCCCGCCTTAACAAAAAAATCTTCCAGAAAAACATTCGCATCCCGCAGATTATCTGAACCGCACTTTCCTGCCAAAGAATTCTTTGCAAACTTCTTCCCCGCCATATAAAGCGCTGAAAAATAACCTACACTCAACCACTCCAGTGAATACACCAATAACCGCTTAGAGATATTATGACGGCATGACCTTTCGTCCTTAAAGAATGCATCAAGCTCCTCATCAATCGCTTTCTTCCATGAATCATCCATAACCATCCACCATCTCTCAAATACCCTATTCATACCTTATGCGAAGAATAAAGCCTGTAAAACCCGACCAACAATAAACCCGACCCAACTATCGAAACAACCAGATCATATCCTCCACCCAAACCGACATTCATAAGCGCCCTCACGAAATCCCCTGCCCCAAGAAGCACAAACCCTGCTGAAATCACAAGCCAGTATTTTTCAATCCCGACAGAAAGCGACGAATATCGATATATAAACCATGCAGACAGCACAAGCAAAGTTGCCGTAACCAGATAACTCATGAAAAGCATATCATACATTTCTCGTCTCCTCCTCAATTTTATATATAGCATACATCATAAGAGCCGGACCGATAGGAAGAACAATCGCGTGATATATATCAAACAACTCCAGATTAAGATACATATTCACAAGCGGAAGAACAGCACTCGCCACCCAGTATATTGACAGGCCCCAAAAGAAGAACTTCCAAAATTCAGGAATAACCCTATACTCAAAAAATCGATTCAGAAACCTGTTAAAAAAATACAATGAGACTAAACCAACAACCAGATAAAAGTACATCATATATTCCATATATACCATATTAGTTAGAAACTTATATATATGAAGATTCACCATATAACAACTTGGATTCAATTAGACAACTAAAGCAGCATAAAAATCCACACACTCACTGACGTGATTTAACTTGATAGAAAAGATAAAAACATACATAACAGGTCTCGACGAAATCCTGAACGGGGGCATCCCGAAAGGAAACGAAATACTGATAGCAGGTCCCACAGGCTCCGGAAAAACCATACTCTCACTTGAGTTTCTCTACAACAGCGCACTAAAAGGCGAAAAAGGTCTCTACGTATCCTTTGAAGAAGACGAAGATGCAATCGTGAGAAACATTGCAGAAATCGGTCTGGACATCTCAAAACAAGTAGACAACAATATGATACGCATCATCAAATATGACCCCTACAGGTTCGAAAACCTGACAGACCTCCTGTCCATGAACATAAAAGAAACAGGCGCAACAAGAGTCGTCATCGATTCCCTCACAGCAATAAACCTCTATATTCAGGAAGCAAAAGACATACGCAGAATACTCGTCGACATACAGACAATCCTAAGAAACAACAACTGCACAGCATTCCTAATCTCAGAAATACCATCCGAAAACAACAAGATGATAAGCCGGTTTGGAGTCGAGGAATTCGTGTCAGACGGCATCATCATACTATATTACACACACATAAGCTCAGAGTTCTCAAGATCAGTACTCGTGTGGAAAATGAGAGGCTCCACCCACTCAAGAAAAATACATCCATTCAAGATATCAAAAGAAGGAATTGTCATTTACCCACGCGAAGAGGCCCTGATAAAACTCTAGAATACAACACAAAGTGGTAAAATGCAAAAAAAAAAAAGAAACAGCACATACATGACCCTTCACTATCGGAACTAAAAACATTTCTAGATTCAAAGGGACTGGTTGACGAAAAAAAAACAAGCCAGACAGCATATTCTCAGATTCTTTCAAAAATCTCCGCATCTCTAGACTCAATACTAAATATAAAACACATAAGAAACTACAAAACATTCTCAAACCTGTTTTTTACAGGCCTCAGCAACAAAACATCCGCCTATTTCAATCCCCTCAAAAACGCCCTGGAATCCACGAACATTGACATACTGCCAAACACATACCTCACATTATCCTTATCCACATCCTTCCTCGCAGCTATCTGCTCAATATTCATAATACTCTTCGAAGCAACAATCATCCCTATGAACTCCATCGCCCTTGCCCTCGGTCTCCTCTTCATACCCATGGTATCCTTCTTAATAGTATTTTCAATATTCTACATGTACCCATTCCAGAAAGTCCACCAAAAAGCACTAAACATCAACACCAACCTTCCCTTTGCCATCAACCACATGGCAGCCATAGCATCCGCAGGAGTTCCGCCAGTAAAGTGTTTTGAAATGCTGGCTGAGTTCAAAGAATACGGAGATGTCTCAGATGAATCAAAAAACATAGTACGCAGAGTAAAAGTCTTCGGGGAAGACATCACACAATCCATAAAGTACGTCGCACAAAGGACCCCCTCAAGAGACTTCAAAGAACTGCTATACGGGATACTATCTGTTATCGAAAGCGGAGGCAACCTAAAAGAATACCTGAACGAAATGGCACAACTGGCACTATTCAACTATAAGCTCTCACGAAAAAAATACATCCAGTCATTATCCACATACGCTGACATCTACACCGCCATCCTGATAGCAGCGCCACTGTTCTTAGTAGCCATCCTATCGATTATGAGCATCGTACCAGGTCCTGGCTTTGGCGGCATATCAATCATTTATTTCATGAGTATGGGAATATACGTCATCATTCCCGTATTAAATGTAGCATTCATAACATTCATTACCTACACACAACCAGACCTATGATACACTATGAAACTCAAAAATATCTATCAGGAAAACAAAGAAATCATGACAGTAATCCTATCCATACTGTCAGGAAGCATATTGGTTCTGATGAACATATTAATAATCAAAAGCGACAACTTCATGTTCACAGCCATCAATATTATCGCAGTAGGAATCGTATGCCTCCCGATAACACTGGTATATTACAAAAGATACAAAAAAATACAGGCCTATGAAGAGATATACCCTGACTTTTTAAGGACTATTGTCGAAGGCCTTAATGGCGGCATGTCACTTCCGCTTGCAATCAACTACGCTTCACAAAGCAACTACGGCATCCTGACACCCCAGATCAAAAAACTCGTTGCCCAGATGTCCTGGGGAGTCAATTTCGAAAATGCCCTGCAAAACTTTGCTGTCTCCATAGACAGCCCTATCATCACCAGATCAATATCCACTATAATCGAATGCCACAGATCCGGCGGAAACATCGGAGACGTCCTGAAGTCCGTAAGCGGAACTCTCATCGAGATTGAAAAAATCAGGCGGGAACGCTCAATGATGATATCAAGCCAGATGATGACAGGATACATAATATTCTTTGTTTTCATCTTGGTCATGATTGGTATCAGGGAATTCTTCCTGTGTGGATTCGGCGAATTTGGCAGCACAAGCATAAGCACAGAAAGCGAAGCAATCTTTGAAGGTCCCTCTATAGACAAAGACACACTGGACCAATTCGGAGAAATGTTCACGCATCTTGCAATAATACAGGGCCTTTTCGCGGGACTCACTATCGGAAAGCTATCAGAAGGGCGACTCAGCGCTGGCGCAAAACACTCGTTAATCATGGCACTGTCAGGTTACCTGGCACTGACACTCGCCCATGAACTCATCATAACTCTGGGTTTCAGCTGCGACCAACGATTCACATAACCTACACCACGCAATCCAAAACCATGGAAAATCCGGATAACGAGAACACTCAAAGCACATTTATATCAAGTACGCAAAAGATCATAGCAAAGATATATATACTAGATTAGCCCTATAATTTATGTCAAAACCCCTGCAAAGAATATTCAAGGAGCAAAGAAGCATGATATTTTCAAAAAGAAAAGGAGTAAGCCCTCTCATTGCAGCAGTACTGCTGATTGCATTCACAATGGCTATCGCCGCAATCCTGACTGCATGGATTGCCGGCTTCACACAGGACCACAAGGAAAAAAGTGAAGCATTTGATAGACAGATAAGCTGCGCATACTCAAACATCGAGCTTGACAGGGACTACGCCAGATGGGACCCCACAAACCAGATATTTTACGGTTTCGTCTCAAACACCGGCGTTGACGCCATCACACTCACCAAAGTCGAAACTTGGGTAGACAACGAAAAACAACTACCAATAAAACTAAACATAAGCGAACCCTCACTCACAAGCATTGAGAAAAACGATTACCTTGAAATCTACGTAAATCTGAGCAACGCATTCTCAAGCGGAGGATCCGATCTTACCAAAATAACATTCATCACAGAATGCGACCCGGTATTTGATTCTATCACCCAGCCACAAGGCGGCTGGAACTCGTTCACATGGCCCGTACCAGATAAAACACTAGCCAATGATAACTCACAATAATAATATTTATGTACCGCAAGGGAGTATCACCACTAATAGCTGTAGTGCTTTTAATAGCTTTCACTATGGCAATCGGCGGATTTCTGTCAAGCTGGCTTCAGGAACTCGTACACTCACAAACAGACACCGCCACTGAAAACTCAGACGCAGGCTGCATCTATGCAACATTCAACGCAGAAGATGCGACATACAATGCATCAGGCAACAACAAGCTGATATTTGACATCGCAAGCACAGGCACCCGCGACATCAGCATAAAACAAATAACAATCACTGCCATGAACATGAGCCGCCAGGTCTACACAAGCCCCGCAAACTTCACAGGAACAATCACCGCAGGAGACGAAATAGGAATTGTCCTAAACATAGACACAGCCATAATCCCAAACATATCAAGAATAAGAATAATCCCCTACGACTGCCCCCAGAACGCAGACGAAATCAAAAGAGACGAAATAACAATCTATAACTAACATCAATCTTTTATCCCAAGAACATCCAAAATCCCGACCAGATTCTCCTTTGAAATACTACCCGAAGACACTTTCTTAAGCGCATCCTTAGCATTAAACGCAATACCCAACCCTGCATTCTGAAGCATCTGCCTGTCATTCGCACCATCACCGACAGCCACCACCTGCTCACGCGCAAGACCATACTCCCTCATCAACTCATCAATAATCTCACCCTTCCTCCGCTCATCAATAATATCCCCCTCAATCTCACCCGTCACCTTACCATTCCTTATAACAAGCTTATTAGCATACACGTGATCAAAATGAAGCACATCATTCAGCCTATCCGTAAAATACGTAAACCCTCCACTCACAAGCGCAACCTTATACCCCTGGACCTTGAGCGCACGCACAAGCTCACAAGCCCCGGGAGTAAGCCGCAGATTATCATAAACATCCTTAAGAACTGACTCCGAAAGCCCCGAGAGCAGTTTCACCCTCCTTCTCAAAGACTCCTTAAAATCAATCTCACCATCCATCGCCTGCCGGGTAAGCGCCTTCACCTCACAATCAATACCCACCCTCTTCGCAACCTCATCAATAACCTCAGCATCCACAATCGTAGAATCCATATCAAAAACCACAAGCCTCTTCTCCCTCTTAAACACATCCTCCCGCAAAAACACAATATCCAACCCAAGCGAACCACCTTTGCCCCTGAGCACACGCCTCACATCACTCGCACTCTTCGCACCTATATCAACAAGCATTTCAATAGTGATCAGATTATCGCGCGCAACAAGCGCAATCCTCAGAATATTCACACCCTCATGTGAAAGACACTTCGAAATATCATAGACAATCCCCACGCGATCCCGCGCAAGAACAGACAACATATAATGACCCTTTCCCTGGCTCCCCCGGGATTTCACATCCGCCCCATTCTCAAGCCTATTCATCTCAATATCAAAAGATTGCTTCTTCCCAAGCCGACACAACACACCTTTAAGCTCGCGATAAGAAACATGACTACCGGAAACATCAACAATCATAAACATAGAAAACATTTTATGAATCACAGTATGCCCGATATCAATAATATTAACACCATTTCGCGCAAGCACACCGGAAATATCCGAAATAACCCCGACCCGATCCTTCCCGGAAACATTAATCACAGCCCAATCCTTCTCCCCCTCAACACAATCTTCAGCCATACAACTAATAAACAAGCGCACAAATTTATATCTTGTGAA
>DAOVYR010000044.1 GCA_030635525.1 Candidatus Nanohalarchaeota archaeon
GGAACAAACATACTCCTAAATAACCAAAAACAGCGCAAAAAGAAAAAGAGGTGATTATACGAATCCGGGTGCTTTTGACCATCAACCAATTAACAAGTGGAATTTGTTCCACGGACATAGTACAATAGTCACCCGGACCCTTTGAGTTTAAATCTATCGTTCTGTAGTAGGCATCACCCCTTTTTTTGTATTACCTTGTATTACACAATGTTATACTATCTCTATAGTCATCTGGCTATATATACTTCCCCCACATCTCAGAACCGATTATTGCATACATAATGCATAATGACAAAAAAACCAAATACATAATTCAAAAAACAACAATTCGTAACACATAAATACAACTACCCCAAAATAACAACCCATAAGACCTACCTACGACCACTCATTTCAAAGAACTGAAAACTCTCTCCATCTCAGGTGAAAAAAGCTCCCCGAAAAAGGAAGAATAAGCAAACGCAACAAAAACAAACACCAAAACAACAACAACCGCCCCAAAAACCACAGACCCCCTCTCCTCATCCTTCCTCCTGACAATCAGAAGCGCAGTAGGAATAACAAACGCCGGCATCACAAGCACAGTATAGAACCCTGCAAGCACCTTGATCACCACATTCACCTTCATCACAATCAAAAACGTAGGACAAAGAAGCGCACTCTGCAAAAAAATAAGCGCAGCCGTAAACCGCCAATAAGAAAAAAGATCCCTGAAACCAAGAAAAATACCGCACAAAAAATTCCTCGCCCCATGAACCAAAATAGCCACATTAGCATACTTCTGGGCATACGTCACAAACACAAGAACAAACATCATCAAAAATCCGAGCGCCTGCGCCGCAACCTCCTTAGACACCGCACCGCGAACATACTCAAAAATCACAAAAGTCCCGGCAACAGAAAACAAAACAATCGACACCCCAAACACAAAAACATCCGCAAGCACAACCTTGACATTGCACCCCTTATACGCCGACGAGACCCTCTTCATATCCGAAGAATAACCCCCAAGCGCAACAGATTTGATGATATTTCGCGCAACCGCAAACCCCACAAGAAAAAGCGCCATCAACGGAACCATAATGATAAGCCCTGCGTCCTCACCCAAAAACACATCCGAAAGAACAGAAACAATCCCCATAAATACAACAGGCAAAACCAGCTTCCGCCCGCTATTTTTATACACCTTAAGCGAACACAAAAAAACATGCCAGACCTCGAAAAAAACATCCCGGATCATGCGCACCCCCATACCTCATCTTTCAAACCAAACATTTAAATACCATCCCCCCAATAATATCCCTATGACTTCTACAGCACCCTCTACAACCCTAAAACAGATTCGCATCCACGGTAGAGGCGGTCAGGGCGCAGTAACATCTGCAGAACTCCTCGCAATAGCAGCCTTCAAAGACAACAAATACTCACAATCATTCCCCTTCTTCGGCGTAGCAAGACGCGGCGCCCCGGTACTCGCATTCACCCGCATCGATGACCACTTCATCCGCCTAAGGCAGCAGGTAAAAGACCCCGACTACGTACTCGTCCTCGACGCAACCCTCACAGGCGTCGTAGACGTAACAGAAGGCATAAAAAAAGGCGGCATGTTGATAATCAACTCATCAAAAACCCCCGAAGAACTCGGACTCAAAGGAGACTTCACAGTAAAAACAGAAGACATCACAAAAATCGCACTGGACATAATCGGAAAACCCTTCGTAAACACCCCGATGCTCGGCGCATTCTCAAAAGCCACAGGCGAAATCACAATCGAATCAATTGAGGCAGCCATCAAAGAGAACATGCCAAAAAAGATAGCGGACACAAACATATTGGCAGCAAGAGAAGTATACAACAACCTCAGATAGATGATACTCATGACAAAAAAACACATCCCCGGCGGAATAATAACAGACGTAGGAAGCACAACAATAAACAAGACAGGCACATGGCGCACCTTCAAGCCCATAGTAGACAAGGACAAATGCACCGGCTGCGGAATATGTGAGCGCTTCTGCCCTGACGGTTGTATAGAGATCATAGACAAAAAATGCATAATCGACTACGACTACTGCAAAGGATGCCTCATCTGCATGAACGAATGCCCCGTAAAAGCAATAGAAAAAGAGATAGAAAAAAAGTGATACCATGACAAAAACCGTAATGGAAGGAAGCCTTGCAGCAGCAAAAGCCGCAGCACTATGCGAACCCGACATGGTAGTCGCATACCCCATAACCCCCCAGACCCATATAGTCGAAAACCTCGGAAAAATAATCGCATCCGGCAAATTCAAGGCAAAACATATCGAAGTAGACTCAGAATTCTCAGCACTATCTGCCTGCATCGGCGGCAGCGCAGCAGGCTCACGCGTCTTCACAGCAACAGCATCTCAAGGGTTAGCCCTCATGAACGAAGTCCTATTCGCCGCATCCGGCATGCGATTGCCAATCGTCATGGTAGTCGCCAACCGCGCACTCTCCGCCCCCATAAACATCTGGAACGACTGGCAGGACTCAATTAGTGCCCGCGACTCCGGCTGGATCCAGCTCTACTGCGAAACAGTCCAGGAAGTAGTAGACACAATAATACAGTCATACAAGATCGCAGAAGACAAAAACATCTTACTCCCGGTAATGGTCTGCATGGACGGCTTCTTTTTGACCCACGTAGTCGAGCCGCTCGACATGCCCGAAGACATCTCAAAATACCTAAAAAAATACAAGCCCGAACACGCATTCCTCGACCCCGAAAAACCACAGACCCAAGGCCCGTTCGCATTCCCAAAACCATACGCAGAACTAAGAAAAGACCTCTCAGACACAATAGACGCATCCGCAGGCACAATCAAAAAATGCCACGACGACTACGCAAAACTCTTCAACCGCACATACGGAAACGGCCTCATAGAAGAATACAAGACAAAAGACAAAAAAACAATAATAATCACAATGGGCTCGCTCTCAGGCAACGTAAAAGAAGTGATAGACAAAAGAGACGACACCGGCCTTTTAAGAATCAAAAGCTTCCGCCCGTTCCCAAAAAAAGACATCCTAACCGCCCTGAAAGGCAAAGAGACAGTAATAATCCTCGAAAAAAACATATCCTTAGGCACCTCATGCGGCGCCCTCTTCGATGAGATCCGAAGCATCCACTGTAACGTCAAAGACACCCCTAAAATACTGGACTACATCGTCGGCATCGGCGGCATGGACTGCCGCACAGACGACATAGAAACCATAATCAATGAATCAACTACCAAAAAAGACGGCCACATAGAATGGCTCATGGAAAAATAACCACTAAAATGTGTGACATAACATGAAAAAAGACGAACTATTAGCACCCGGCCACAGGACCTGTGCAGGCTGCGGACCGGCAATAGCAATCCGCCTGCTGTTAAGAGCCGCAGGCAAAAACACAGTCATCTGCAACGCAACCGGCTGCATAGAAGTAACCACAAGCCAATACCCCACAACCTCATGGAAAATCCCCTGGATACACGTCCTCTTCGAAAACGCAGCATCCGTAGCATCCGGCGTAAGAGAAGCCCTGGACATGCAGGGTAAAGAAGACGTAAACGTCATAGCCCTTGGCGGCGACGGCGGCATGATGGATATAGGCTTCAGGGCAATCTCCGGTCTCTGGGAACGCGGCCACAACGTCCTTGTAATCACCTATGATAATGAAGCCTACGCAAACACTGGCGTCCAGCGCTCCGGTGGCACCCCGTGGCTCGCATCAACCACAACAACCCCTGCCGGCCCCGCATCAAAAGGAAAAGACCAGTGGAAAAAAGACATGCCGGCCATAGCAGCAGCCCACCATATTCCCTACGTAGCAACCGCATCAATTGCACAGCCCTTCGACCTCGAAAAAAAAGTAAAAAAAGCCCTATCGATCAAAGGCCCAAAATACATCCACATCCACGCCCCCTGCACCATCGGTTGGCGCTACGATGAATCAAAGACAATCGAGATAGCAAAACTGGCCATCGACACAAAGATGTGGGCGCTCTACGAGATAGAAAACCACAAAAAAACCCTCACATACAAACCCAAAGGCACCCCCGTAAAAGAATACCTCAAAGCGCAGGCACGATTCCGCCACCTAACAGACGAAGACATCGAAGAATACCAGAAGCGTATCGACGAGGTATGGGCGCGCGACTTCGAAACAGAATAGGATAAGATTCAAAACCCGTTCTACTCATCCTGTTACTCTTCTTCATCCATCAATTTCGGATATATTCTTTTTAGAAATTCCAGCACCTTATTCCCATAATCTACATCAAAACACTTTCCATAATACAATATGCCGTTTCTGAAATATCTCAAATCATTCATAAATCGTACATCTTTTTCAGAAAAACCCAAATAACTCATAAAAGAAACTTCTGCCTCATGTGCTCCATTTCCTGAAGCATAATATCCATTTGTCAATAGCTTTGCTCTGACCAATCCTATTAGGATGTCGTAAGCATTCTCCACAAAATAATTCGCGTTTTCATCATTCATCCCAATTTTCTGGGACAATTCATCCAGAAACTTCTTTCTTTTCCTTCCCTCTTCATAAAGCGATTTAGCCCTCATCAAATCAGGAGTTCTCTTTCTGATAATGCCTGACTCCACAAATTCCTCAAATCCCCTCAAAATCCTCATAATTCAATCACTCCGGACAATGTAATGCCATTCAAAATATTTGATTTAATATTTCTATTTGTACTGCTTAAATCTTTATAAAAATGGAGCGATATGACCCTATCCAGCCTTTCATCAAATCCCGTTAAATCAACATCTTTTTCTTTTGAGCCGATTATTGCAATATCAATATCCGACCCTGTTATATCCTCGCCAGATGAATAACTGCCAAATACTATGATTGTGCATCCCGGGAATCTCTCATCCAGAAAATCACAAAGACCCGAATCATAAATCTGCTCAAGATTCTCAATTCTCTTAAATGCCATCACTTTAGGATTATCCCGGTTAAGCTGAATAGAAGTAAGATTCACAGAACCGACTTTTTCAATACTTACAAATCCTTCACTTTCCAGGTAATTCATGGCCTTTGCTACTGCTGTAGGTGAAACATTTAACACCTTCGCAATCTCTCTCTTATTAAGAGATATACTTGCTTTCACACACAGCAGCCTGAAAATCCTATTCTGCAAGCATGTAAACTTAAGTTTAGTTGTGTCCATAATAGTTTATATGTGTATACTTAAGTTTATAACTCTTTCTGTAACTGGGACTGTCCTGACCATAAAACACACCATAAAACAGAATTATCACCAAATCATTCCATTCCAGAGTAAAACATTCGCCCAAAACATTTACTCTACAACGGAAACATTTACAGATTTCTACACGCAAACAGCACTACCTCACTGCTCTTTCTATCAACAATCTAAACCCCCCTCAACCCCCCATCCTCTGCAAAACAGACTGATACGCAGCCCCGCCAAACTCAAAAGACGGAAGATACCCAAAGCTAACAAAAAAGAAAATCGCAGCAGCCACGCACAAAGAAACAATGTTAACAACAAACCCCCTCTCCATCTCCGCCCTCTCATCCGCCCTAAGCAGAAACATCGTAACCGTAATAGACAAAAACCCCCCTATATGCGCAAAATGCGCAATCCCGTCATTCACCTGCCCCAGGATCCCCGAGATATCCGCATAAATCACAAGCCACCCGCTGGCAATATTCGGAAGCGGAACAACAGACTGGTAAGTAATCCCGAACGGGTCAAGCAGCATCGCAGCCGCAACAAGCCCCATCAAAGCCCCGGAAGCCCCAATCGCCCCTGCATCAGACCCCATAAAAAAAAGAGAGACTACAGAATAAAACAGACTGCTCAAAATCAAAGCCCCGAAATAAATCATAGCCGTCTTACCGCTACCGAGTTTCCTCTCAACCGACCTTCCGAAAACAAAAATACCGAGCATATTCCCAAACAGGTGCACAAGACTCCCGTGCAAAAACCCGCAACTCACAAGCGCATAATAACTCCCGAAATCAAGCAGGTTGCTGGGATAATTAACAAAAGACCTGAACAACTCCTCACTAAAAAACACACTGGCAAACATAACCCCGACATTCACAATAATGATCATAATAGTAAACTTCGCCTCAAACATAAACCTGTAGACATAAGAAAACGGCTCAAACAGATCCGTCCACCTCTTCCTCCCTATGAGAACAAGCGCAAAAGTCACAGGAGTCATCATTATATCAACAAAAAGCTTCCAAAGAAATCGTGTCTCAGACTCAATCTCTTCATCTTTCCCCTTCTTATCACCCATAACCTCATTTAGACCGCATTAGCATATATAATTTAAAAGCCCCTCGACCACTTTGTAAAGAAAATGACATGATATCCTTCACTGCCACATAAAAGCAGAAAAAAACCCGCGGCACAAAAAACTATATAATATCCAGAAAACAAAAATACCTCATGCGCATCAACAAAATAAGCGACACCGTCTCCGTAATCCATATAACTCCTCTGGACTCGAACATCTACATAATCAACAACACCTTACTCATAGACACCACAACAGGCCACCACGCCACCCTCATAAAAAAAGCCCTGAACGCATTAGACATAAGCCCCGACAACATCACCTGCATAATCAACACCCACACCCACATGGACCACATCGGCGGCAACCACCTCTTCAAAAATGCAAAAATCATGATGCACGAATCCGCAAAAACCGCCCTGGAAGAGCCCACCCTCAAAAACACATTCTCAAAATATTTCAACACAACCCTAAAAAATCCCGCAATCCACATCCCGCTCAACGACAGTGACACCATCCGCGCAAAAGGCACAAAACTCGAAATAATCCACACCCCTGGCCACAGCCCCGACAGCATCTCAATATACATGCCCGAACAAAAATACTTATTCACCGGCGACGCAATACCCGTACGCCCCGACAAAAAACTAAGCGCATACATAAAAAACCGCGAAACCCCAAAAGAGACCCTCAAAAAGCTGCACAACCTCGAGATAAACATGATTCTTCCGGGTCATGGCAAAACAATTAACAACCCGCAACAAATAAAAGAATTACTAAACCTCTAAGCCCTATGAGCGAAAAACTAATAAAAGCAAAAATCGCCCTCGACCGCGGCAAATACTGGATGAGCTACCTGAACTTCTTCATACTCATCTTCATAGCAACCTCCAGCATAAAAGAATACCCCCAACTCTCATTCCTCCAGGGTCGATACTGGCTCGTGCTTCTCCTAATCCTCTCACTGATCTCCATAGCCGTACTGGGCTATCTGGACCTAAAAGTCTTCTCAACCTACCAGAAAGAAGTAGAGATAATGTCACGAATAAACCCCGTCCAGCAAAAGCTCCTTGGCAACCAGAAAGAGATACTTGAGCGCCTTAATCACCTCGAAACACAACACAACAAAAAAGCAACAAACAACATTTAAACTTACTAAAAAAATATACACACATGCCCCCAAAAGACCGATTCAGAACATACATAACCTCACTGAAGCCAGAAGACAACATAGCCATCCTCCACCACACCGACGCAGACGGCATCACCGCAGGACTCATAACAAAAAAATCCATAAAAAAACTATACGCAATCACAATCCCCCTGCACTTCCACCAGAAAGAAGGAAAAATAACAATAACAAAAGAAACCATAGACCTCATAAAATCAAACAACATCAACAAACTAATCATAGTTGACATGGCAATAGACCACGACCCCGGATCAGTAAAAAAACTCGAAAGCCACGCAGAACTCCTTCTCATAGACCACCACAAAGCCTCAAACAACATAAACTCAAAAACCACAACAGCAATAAAAGCCGAAGACCTCCAAGACATCC
>DAOVYR010000145.1 GCA_030635525.1 Candidatus Nanohalarchaeota archaeon
AAAATAATACATATTACTCGACATAAGAAGCGGCATCCCCACAAGCACAGCATCAATCACATAATGCGCAATCAACACCGTCAAAATATCATACTTAACAAACATATACCCAAAAATCACACCCGCAATCGTAAGCTCAATCGCCCTCACATACACAGGAAAGACAGCATAGGTGGAATGTCCAAGCGCCCATATGATCGCCGGAACAAGAATCGCAACCGACATTGACCTCGTATACTTCTTAGTAAGCGGGATGGCAAAAAACCTGAACAGAAACTCCTCACTGACAGCAGCAAGCACCCCCACAGTCAACGGAAAAAGAAACGGCAAAAACGTATTCAGCATATTCGAATACCCTGCACCTGCAGGAATCCATATATCAAAATAATTCCTCCCCACAAGATAAAACAAAGTGACATACCCCAGAAAGAAAAACCCCAAAGCATACCCTCTGATAGACGAATAAGCAAACTCGCGGCTATTGACCTTCCTGAAGAAATCAGTAACACACGAATTCTTCTTCAAAAGCACCCTCCTCGAAAGCGCCTCACCGCTAATCCCGATCATCGCAATAATCACCATATAGACAATCGCTCCAATCACCGTAGTGATAAAAAGCGTAGTAAGAAACACACTCTTAGAAATGGTCGTCGGGTAATTCGAAAAAATCAGCCCCAGAGAATTAACCATATCAAGAACCACAAGCACCCCCACAATCCCCGCAATCCACACAGCAAACTTCATCCTCACATCATTCTTCTTATACATCACAACAAAAACCCCAAAAGACAAAATTACAAGAATGAGCATAAAAACAAAACTAACAAGACTAAGAACAACACCATAAGACCTCTCATTTTGATAGTCTCTTCCGAAACTTTCAGGAACATAAAGATACTTCTTATAATAACCCACATAATCCCCATAAACAGAGACATCAACCCTGTAAGTCGCATTAACAAAAGAACAATCCTTTTTCTCCCACTTAAAATCATGATCTACCCTGTTTGTCATCTCCTCAGACGAAGTAAGAATCATATCAAACTCTGAAACATCAACATCCATCTCTGAAAGAAACTCAAGCGCAATCACCTCCGCCTCATCTACATCAATACTTGCACCCGCGTGCTCATCAAGCAGCTCCTGCGAAAAAGCAACAAGCTCTCCATCCTTAGGACTCACAAGCACCGTATACTCCGTCTTCTCAAGCGGCATAAAAAACCTGCTCCTGAAAAACCACAACTCAACCTCATTCCTCATAACCTCATTAGCCTTCTCAATACCCATCTCCTTCTGAAGATAGACCACCGCCTCACCAAAAGAATCAAAACGCACAGCACTCTCGTACCCCTCGAGACTAAAATTACTGGAAACAAGAAACTTTTCAGACATCTCAAGCGCATCCCTGTTAGTAATCCCTATATCGATAGACGCCTCAGGAAACGCAGAAGAATAAAACATCACAAAAATAAGAAGCCCGGCAAAGCCAACACCAATAAATCCCAGATGTTCAGACAAATTACCTTTCATAAAAAAACCTATATGCATTAATCACAATACTCCGGAAAATAAAAAGAACACAATAACTTATATAATTTACCAAAAAAAAACAAAAAAAGTGAGGGAACCCCCTCACATCCAATAACAAATCATTTTCGTTTCATTTCCTTCGCATAAGCCACAAGCGCATCCTTCACCCCGTACTTGAACGCGATAATAGCCGCAACAGCCCACGCAGCCGGAGCCAGGAACGTATATATTATCGTAGTATCAATCAAAAACTGATCCATTGCAAGAATCGCTATTATCAGGAACATAAACGCCCTGACCGCAAGCAGCACCTGTTTACCACCATCGATTTTCATGCCCTTTACAACCGAATCAATCCAGTCAGCCAGGACATCAACAACAATAATGCCGCCGATTAATATCACCATACCCGAAAAGAAATTAGGCAGATACAAAACAATCTGTCCAATCATATTGGACACCACCGACATATTAAGCACATCCACAGCAGCCATTATGAATATCAGGTACACAAACCAACGTATGATGGCATCCATAAACCCGACAACACTCATCTTCGTGGTTTTAATAATATCTCCTATCGGCGTATTTTCAATCGCATCATCCACACCAATCTTATCAAGTAGTTTTGCTCCCATTCTGCCGACAAATTTCCCGATAAAAAATCCGACAATCACAATCGCAAGAGCCCCCACAATCCGTGGCATATAACTCGCAGTACTTCCAATCGATGCATTAAAACTTGCATAAATCGTATCCCAGACCATCCACAACCACCTCCATGGCAAAATAAATCTATATATATATAAACTGTAATCGCAAATTAATAAATTTATGGAATCCATCACCATGCCCAAAAACATGCGCATCCCCTCGCTAAAAGAGCGCATCTGGTTCTACACTCGCGCATTCAGCAAAGAAGAATCAAAAGACTTCACAAACCCATACAACCTGCCCGTTTATGCAATAGACCTGGGCAACGAATCCGGTATCTACAAACGCGCTTTTAAAAAATACATAAACAAGCTCCTGTATCTCTCAAATCCTGTAAACATCACCCCCAAACTAATAAAATATGCGCCAGAAGACGTATATTATTCAAGAAACATAACAAAAGACCCTGCACTTTGCCGCACCTGCGAAAAACGCAGCACATCATGTCCTGCCTGCCCGAACTTCAAAGGACAGGAACTGGCATTCGACATAGACCCTGAAAACATAGAATGCAAAAAATGCAAACCCGACAAAAACAACAGCATCTACAGCTTCTGCACCCACCAGTTGGAAGAGTCAAAATCAAAAACAATACAACTATACGAACACCTCAAAAAACAAAAAAACTACACAAACATGAGAATCATCTACTCAGGCCGCGGCTACCACATACACATACTGGACCGCAGCGCATACACAATCCCTGTGAAAGACCGAAAAAAGCTCGCAGACGATCTGGAAAAAAAAGGATACCCGATAGACACATGGGTGACATCCGGGCGTATTGACCTCATAAGGCTCCCTGGCTCACTACACGGTCTGGTAAACCGGATAGTAAAAGAAATACCAATAAAAGAACTAGACAAATTCAATCCCCTGTACTCAAAGAAAGTAATCCCTGATTACAGTTGAAGACATAACTTTTTCATGGCACTTACATGCCAAGCTTTTGAACTTGCGTTCAAAATGGACAAATGTCTTCACCCGTATAGATTAGCACCTCTTGATTGTTTGTTAAATGGGTCTATTTAGTAACGGCGCTAACTATACCAAAAAGCATCTACTCATTAACGCGCTCCTTATCATAACATTTCTTCTTCTTTTCACTTTTCTCCTCTGTGCATCCGCAGCATCCCATATTCTCACCTCCTTAAAATCATATTGTAATCATGATTACTCTCCTATCCAATCTATATAAGTTTTGCCTGCCTTGTCTGGTCATCTGCATCCAAAAACCTGTAAACATTTCGAAAATGCAGCTTAACAAAATCCCCAAACACCTTCTTCTCCCTCTTAAGCCGTATAAGCCCCCATTTGACATGAGTACTCCCCTTAGGCACCTCAAACCCCGCTCTTTTCGAAATAGAATCCATCTGCAAAAGCCCCCTGTACCGCGCAACAACCGACGCCGCAGCAATCTCAATATACTTTGATTCCCCCTTCTCAAGAGACCTGCACCCGCGAACCCGGCATCCAGGGTACTGATCAATAAAACACTCCTCAGCACTGCCAAGCGAACCCACAGCTTTCTCATACATCAAATTAAGCATCCTTGTAACAGACTTGTACTGCAGATTCATCCTGTTATAGTCCGCAGGTCCGACTTCAACAACCGCCAGATTTTCGCATCCCAGCACACGGATAACCTGCGCCCCCATCTTCATTATTTTCCCGTCCGCTATCTTCTT
>DAOVYR010000170.1 GCA_030635525.1 Candidatus Nanohalarchaeota archaeon
GATGAGATGAAAGCTGCTAAAGCATATTGGCATGATTTGCTTGTTGGTGTTAACAAAACTGTTGACTGGGGAGATATTGAGCATGTGAAGATGCATTATGCCTGGGATGACTAAATCCCTGTGCGGGGCATAAAGAGCTTTATGAGCCCTGCGCATATCAGGATGAAGCCGATGTAGTAGAGGAAGATTTCTGTGAAGTAGGCGCTTATCATAAGAAGGAGTCCTATGCTGATTATGATGTAGGGCATTACTGGCTTTTTCTTCTGGGTTTTTGCGTGCTCGTGTTTGTGGTAGAAGTATTCGATTGGCTGTGCCGGCTTTTTTGTTGCACTTGTAAATGAGTTTACCTGCTTTTCTTTATATTTTTCAAGGCCCGCGCATTTATGGTTTTCAGGGAGCCTGTGGTCTGAGCAGTAGTCGTTTCCGCAGAATTTGCATGTAAATGGGAATTCGCTGAATTTTTTGTGGCAGTACGCGCAGTTGTTCTCAGGCATGGTTTATATTGGCGGTGTTGGATTTTATATACATTTTGGATGATTATTTTTTGTGACTTTTTAGTAGAGGAAAGGATTTAAATAATTTCGTGCGTTATTTCTGGTTGTATATAATGTGTGAACCGACAATAAGATCTGCGGAAATTTAGTGCAATTGGTGTATTTCCTAACTTTCTCTGTGTAATTCATGAGAAAGAAGCTTAGGATTATCCAATTTTCAACGATATCCTATGATTTTTGGAAGTTGTGATTTGTTATGAATACTAAAGTAAGACCGGAAGTTGCTAAGGCGCTCAGGGATAATCATATTGATAATACTGTTTTGTCGGGTCCTTTGTATGTGGCGACGAATAAGGTTGCAGGACAGTATGGATTGACTCAGAGAGATGTTATTTTTGGCAATGGGTTTTGCCCTGACGAGATTAAAGGTGGTTTGAAAGCGCCGTTTGTTGATAATTATAGTTGGCGCGAGTTTGATTTGTGTCGCGTTGATGGCATATTGAAGGGAAGTGATATGGTGAGCGCGATGTCTCATCATGCGCCTGACGACGGCGGGTTTATTGTTCTGAATGCGCCTCATGTCAGTGTTAATAGTAATGGGGAATTTGGAAAGATAATACGTTACGGGCAGGATGTAGAGACCGGGTGTTGCGGCGCCGCTATGGGTTATCTGGAAAAATATACTGGTGGTGATAGAGGAGAGCCAGAGTTAGAGGATGTTTTGTCTGCGCCAGATTCTTTTGATATAGCTGCGGATTATGATACTTATGTCCTGAAGAAAGTGCTCTATCCTCATATGGATGAGATAACAAAGAGCAGGATACCCCAGTTGGCATTGACGCAGAAGTTGTATGAATTGATTGCTCATGATTTTGATGCGCGAAGCAGTGGAATATTGAGTGAAGGAGGAGATGTTTTGTATGTTTCAGGAATTGAGTATGATGTGCAGACTGTTGATGGCGGTGTTGAGAATTTGTTTGCGCCTGGAAAAGTGATTTTTTATAGCGACACTAAGGAGCCTGTGGATGTTACAGATGTATTTCTTGATGTTCTTGATGAGAATACAGGAAGATGCATACAAGAAGTATGATGCTATTGTGGCGGAATTGTTTAATCAAATTCTATTGTCTTTCTATTCAGAATATCCTAAAATCTAATTTCCTAAAAATATCTTCCTAAGAAAAACCCTAGAACCAGCCTTTTTCTTTCTTTTCTTCTTCTTCCAGTTCTTTTTTCTGCTTCTTCCAGATTGGCTTTAGCTTCACATCAAGGCCTTTGAGCGTTGATTTCGTGTTGCCTACGCCGCATGAGTTTCCTACGCCGAGGAGGAGAATATTTCCGTTTTTCGTCTCTTTTATGAGGCGCTTCGTGATGTCTCTTGCATGCTCCTGCGCCTTGTATACTTTTTCAGGCAAAGTGGCTGATGCTTCCATGACACCCATCTTTATTGCAATGCCATCGAGAGGGAGATCATGCTTCAGTGCAAGTTCTTCTATTTTTGAGCGCTCGACGCCTACGCCGCCCATCATTACGCCGACTCCTTCTGCTATTGAGCCTGTTATCTCGCCTTCCATCTTGCCGGCTGCATCTACTGTGATTATGTGCTCTATGCTTTCGCTTTCCCTTATCTCCTCTACTGCTTTGCCTAGTTTGCCAAGTGATGCGCCCGGCCCTTTTGCTTTCATTACAAAGACTGTTTTTCCCTCTATTGTCTCTTTGCTTACTATGACCTCTTTTGCGATCTCCTTGCCTTCTTCTGTCTTGAATGAGGCTGCTACCATGGGACCTATCGCATCACCTATCGGGATGCCTTTTACGAACGCCTGCGTTGCTTTTACGTTTCCTTTTGCCATCTTCAAAAGCAGAGGCAGGTACATCTGAAGGATGAATGCCATCTGGATGTTATTGTTTTTCTTGACTGTGATTATAAGGTGCCTTACTATCTTATATATCTGGAAGACGCCGAGTGCGCCGATGAGACCGAATTTCAGGTTGGCTTTTTCTGTTGCATTATGTTTTGGCGCTATTGTATCCACGAAATAGTTGAATCTTCTTTCTGACTGGTTCATCACATGCTCGATTTTGTTCAGGATTCCGTAGGGATCTACGTCTACGGGTGTTGAGATGAAGAAGTTCATGAAATTGCTGACATCGTGCCGGAGTTTTTTGTCAGGCTTTTTCGAGATGCACTGCATTACGTATCCTTCTGCTTTTTTTGTGTATTCGTCAAGCTTCTTGAGGTCTTTTTCTGCTCTCCATATTGTCTGGAGCATCATTATTTTCTGGTAGAATATGATAAATATGAAGAAGAGTACTGAGGTGATAGTGCCAATCAGGCTGTTGTCGCCACCCAGGAAAAAATTTTCTATCATATTAATCATCTGTTTACCTCAATGTACTGTGTAAATCTTTATATATTAATTGGCATTCTATGGCAAAGCCAAATCAGATAAGAACCACAAGTATATATGGGAACTAATATATATTAATAGTTCCATTAATAATATAAATAGAAATTTTGACCTATAAATAAATGATAGTTAAGTGATTTTATGACCATGAGAGTGCTTGCGGTTACAGTTGCCCTGTTCATCGCAGCTGTTGCTATCGGGTACAGTGTGTTGTCAGAGTATACTCTTGTTGATGAAAAGGCGGATTCTGTAATCCGTAATCCTATGGGGCATGTTTTGAAGTATGTAGGCACAGAGCAGAGTACTGTTGATTTCAGAGCAGCGCTTCCATTTGAAAAGAAGCAGCATATAGATTTTGCGTTTAATGATTATGTTGATTCTATTTATGTTGACTGCGAAGGCGGCCCTGAAAATAAGA
>DAOVYR010000186.1 GCA_030635525.1 Candidatus Nanohalarchaeota archaeon
ATGTCCCAGTGTTGCGCAACATAAATGTACTTGTTAGAAACAGACAGGCAATTGGCTAGTTTAGACAGTATGTCGGCGTCAAACGTGCGCGACATGAGACTAAGGCATTCTTGAGCAGCCTCCCTTACGCACATCGCAGCAATAAACTGCATTTCTTTTTGTTTTTTTGACAATATGCCAAGCTTATTGTCAAAGGCCGAGTTTGCTTGGTAGGAGGAGATATTGATCAGTTCAAATGCCGCACATGCAGGAATCACCTTCTCCCAGTCCTCTCCCCCACATAACTCATAGCTTGCCCTCAACAGTGCTGGCTTGAGCAATGGCTTTCCAATCCTCCGTTTTACGAAGGTCATAATGCCTTCGTAAATTTCCGAATTAAGCACTGCATATTGACGAAGTACTTCTTTTATTAACGGACTTACTTTTTCCGAAGTCCCTTGCAGGTAATCGATATATTTCTGTTTATCCATGAATGTCTACGTCACTCTTCCTAAACATATACTGCAAGGGGGGATATATTTCCCCTTCCTGAATTACAGCAAAAAGGGAGTGAATTTAGCGCCTTTAACAGTCATTATTTTTAACTCTTTTGTTACGTCGCCGTTACTATCAAAACTCATTTCGCCTGTGACCCCTTTGTAAGCCTTGATCTCATACAATCCGCTTTTAATTGATTGCGAGGTAATTTGACCGGAGCTTGCAAATTTCAAAGACTCAACGGCTACATTTACTGTGTCGTAACCGTATGCGCCCAAGATATCTGGTGCGGCTTTGTGTTTGGATTTGTATGCTTCGACAAAGGTCACTATCTCGGGCGATTGGCTGTTGGGGTCAAAGATAGGTGACGAGAACAGCACTCCTTCTGCGGCGTCCCCAGCCAGTTCGATCAACTTTGGATCGTAAAGCGTAGATATACCAAGAATTTTAGGTTTCACGCTCAATTCTTTAGCTTGTCGCAGAAAAAGTGTTGACTCTTTGAGGGCTGCTGGTAGAAATACTATATCTTGCTGTTGTTGCTTGATTTTAGTTAGAATCGCTCGATAATCTGTTGCGCCCTCATTGAATGTATTACCACTAATGACCGCCCCACCCTTGCTTTCAAATAGCTTTTTGAACAGTTGGCTAATCGAAGTCGTGGAACTCGCTTGCATGCTTACAATTGCAGCCTTGCGGGCACCTAATTTGTCAAACGCAAAGTTCGCAAGAAATTCACCATCGTAAGAATCTGACGGATAAATACGAAAGATGTAATCACCCGCATTGGTCAGCAAGACATCAGAGGAAGTCGGCGACAAAAGTACGACCTTGTTTCTTTCGGCGATTGGCGCTATCGCAAGAGTTACGGATGAAAACATGGCACCTATAACCATGGGCACCTTATCCACTGATACAAGCTTGTTGTATGCCGTGACACCATCTTGCGGAAGATTTCTGTCATCTTCAAAGACAATCGTTAGTTTTTTCCCTCTAATGCCGCCTACTGCATTGATTTCGGCGACCGCCAAATCCATTCCTTTCTTGAGTGCTGAACCATAAGGTGCAGCGTCGCCTGTAAGCGGAAGAATAGCTCCCAATTTAATTTCCTGATTATTTGTCTTGCCACACCCGAATGTTAAGATAACCAACACCAATGTCATCAATGCCATAAGTTTTTTCAACATTACGTATAGTCCCCGCTTGTTGTGTGAATATTTACTAACTCTTACCCGATTTTTTACCAAAATCAATCGAAGCGAACATATATAAGGGTCAGGTCTTGAAAAATCGTTTTTTCCTGCATTGATAAATTTTATATTTCAAGACCTGAACCCAAGCTTTTCTATGCTGTCTCTATGACACGTCCTTGCACACAATACCATATTCTTCGAGATAACATCGTACCATTTTCCCGATATGTGTCTTCAAAGCTCTATGCCGTGGCATCACTCTCTGCATGTCCTACCACGTCAACGGCTTTCGCTTGTTGTGAAAGATACGAAGAATAACGAGCGTGTCATCTTCTGTTGTGTAATACACTGAATACGGGAATTTGTTGACCTGTATTTTTCTGATATTTTCGGTCACTCTCTGGTAGAAATCAGGATTAAGCTGTATTCTCTCAATCGTACTGTCTATCTCGTCCGTGAATGTGAGACCGAGACCGTGTGCTCTTGACTCGTACCATTCGACAGATTTCCGAAATTCATACGATGCGTCTTTAGCAAATTTCACCTTGTTCAGCATATCTGTCATACATTTCCTTTCTTAAATCTGTCCAGTCTGTGGCGGAGTCCGGGTTCGCTCTATACTGTGCCAGTCTGTTCATCAGAAGCCTTTTTTCGTCTTCTACGACGATCTCGAGTTCCTGCGATTCTTTGATTTCATCCCAAATTTCTGTGACAAGATTCAGCCGTTCGATGACCTGTAGTCTTCGTATTTCGTGAACCAAGTCGCGTTTGTTTACTCTCTGTTGCATAGTCGTGTCCTTCCCTGATGATGGTTGTATGTATCACGTGAACATGGGTCACATGGCTCACGTTATACCATTATGTATAGACGTTCAACAATAACCTATCTGTCATGACTGCAGATTTTGTGCATAGTTTTGCCGATACGGATTCAAAAAACCTGCTCATTAGGGGCAGCATAACGGTTTCCTTACTCTACGATACTCCTGTGTCATCATCTCATCTGCTCATGGAATTCTGCAAGCATTTTTTATGAATATTGTGCATTTCCTTCTGCCTCCTTGATTAATAAGCGCGCTAACGCCGCTTTTCAGCGGGCGCAGCTTTTTGGGCGCATGGGTTTATGGGATCAGACCAAGTCAACCAATTGAAATTTTATTTCCTCTCTGTTCCTAAACGACTTGGCGTGCCGGGCCGGGCCAGTCCTTCTGCGGGCGTGTTTCAAGACCTTCCTCTGTTGCAGCCTTTATAAGTCTTTTGTCGTAGCAGGCGAAAATAAAATTGTCTTCAATTTTCTCGTGCAAAAGCAACGCCGATGCAAGATGTATGGCATCAAACCCCCGAAGCGGGTGACTGGCTACCAA
>DAOVYR010000163.1 GCA_030635525.1 Candidatus Nanohalarchaeota archaeon
CGCGATATACTTTCTCCTTATCATACTTCATAACCGTACTCTTGCCCCACGGCAGATCACACACAACCCCGTCAAACTTCTTCTTAAGGCCCCCTGTATCAAGCGCATCCATCAAAAAAACCATGTGCCTCACCACCCCGTAATGCAAAAGATTCATGCGCGCCCCAAAAACATGCTTAGCACAAATATCACACCCAAAGACATCCATCCCAAGAAGCCCCGCCTCAACAAGAAAAGCCCCGGAGCCGCAAAAAGGATCCAAAACCCTGTCCTCCTTACAACACCTCAAAAGATTAACAAACGCCCTTGCATCCGCTGCATTCAAAGTCCCGCACTCAAAATAGGGCCGATGTTTCGCATCACGCCCCTGGAGCCCCCTCTTATCAACACTGCACACAACCTTCCCAAAATAACACCTCTTCTCAGTCACATAAACCCTGACAACACAATCACTCGAAAAATCAACCTTGATTTTGCAGTCATGCAGCCTCTTGCCAACCTCCCTCTCAACCTCCGCCACGCCACAAAACCCCCCTCCGCCAACCTTTTTCCCCCGCACCTTCACCCTACCCTCAAGCTTAGCGCAATCAACAGAACACACATCATGCCCGAAAAACAAACAAACTTCGCGCAGAAGCGCAAGCCCCGAAAAATCCACACCCTCTCGCGCCTCAAAGACAATAACACTGCCATCCCTCAGGGCAACCTCAAAAAAAGACCCCTGCCCCTCAACATAAGCACGAAGCTCAGAAAGAGACAACTCAACACATTTCCCGAAAAGCACACAAACAAACTTCATAACCCGTTTATAGGAAATACTATTTATTAGAGTATCTGCCCTTGAAATACTATATCTATTAAATTTCAGAATATTTTTTCTTTATATAAGACAATGCAAATGGATATATCATCCTTTGCAATATGTTGAATTTCTCTGCTGAAAAATTATGTCTTGAACAAAGAGGCAGTAAATCAATAAACAAAGAATAGCTATTTTTAAGAAATAATTTTTCATAAAGATATCTATTGACTATGCCTGCTTTTAATATATTTTCAAATGTCTTTTCTGCAACTGCTTTGTAATCTTCATCATTGATTATACTTTGAGCGGCGAGATAGCCTGATTTGATTGCAAATCGCATTCCAAATCCGGCAACAATATCCTGCAATCCGGCAGCTTCACCAACATACATTCTATTTCCATTCATGTATGTATTGTTCAATGCAATACTTCCGACACCACCAACAATTTTAGGAGAGGTAACATTTAAATCATATTTTTTCTCAAAAAACTCCTTTGTATTTTCAAAACATTCATTGACCCTGTCCAATTCACCAATTACTGTAGAGCACATACAAGCATATCCATTTCTAACTATAAAATAAGAATATCCTTTGAAAGCCAAGTCATCCCCGTATGCCAGTACCAACATATCTTCGAGATCTGTATTGAAAACAATACCTTTGGCAACTCCTGTAATTTGTTTAAAATTAGGACCGATTGCCACAATATCTACTTCGTTTTCAGGAACTGTTTTATTATAATGTATTTCTATTCCTGCCTCAAGTGCCTGTTTTTTCAAATCATAATCCACTGTGCCATCAAAAGAACCTCTTTTTACCAGGTAGTATCTTGCTCTTTCAGTATTTATTTCACTGGTTTTAACACCGTTTGTTAATATTATATTATTTACAGGGTAACATTCAAAATTAATTTTGATGTTCATTTGTTTAAATTCTTCTAAGACATCTATTCCCTTACGATTTTCAAGGCCCTGCATATCTCCATGAAATCTCATGCCCGTATCTTTATTTTTTTCATAGACATCTACTTTGTATCCTGCCTTTGCAAGATTTATCGCCGCTGTCAGACCCGAAATACCGGCACCTAAAATTTTTATCTTTTTCATAAAAAACACCGAATTGTCTGTCTTATAGAAATCTATCTTAATAACGTTTTATAGGAAAAAAACAATATTCTGCAGACGAATTCAGACTTCAGATTCTAACATCTGCCCCATCCCAGAACTCACGCGACTTAACCTTCAAAACCTGCTTTCCCTTAACAACCCGAAACCCTGCACAAATCACCTCAGAAATATTTGCAGGCACACCGCGCCCCCTAACAGCATCCTTAGTCCCCCCGAAAAACAGCTTGACACAATCATCAATCAAAAGACACTCACGCTCAACCTCTGCCACATACCGGTCATCCTTAAGCCACACCTTCTTATGCATCTTAATAAACCCCTCCTGGTGCTTGACCGGGTTAAAAACAGATGGTCCGCGAACAACCTTATACTTCGAAACATTGGTATTAGTGACCTTGAACCCGACCCCGCACTCATCATCACCAAACACCCACGAATCAATGCACACAAAATCATTGCGCCCAAGGAACCCCACAAAATTCAAAAGCATCTTTCGAAGCTGCGGGTAGAGCACATCCTCAATAACATCCGGCCTCTCAAAAACAACAGCATAAATCCTGACCCCCTTCTCCTCATACGACCTCACAATCGCATGGCTATCAACCCTCCTTTTCCGCGGAAAAAAATACCCCATCTCCTGCTTCACTAAAAACTTCCTCGCACACACAATAAACCGCGACAGCTTCTCTAGCGAAAGCACAGCAGCAACATTCCTGTTTTTATCAACAGGATCAACAACAATCAGCGGCTGGTCCTTAAACATCCTCAAAACCGCCTTATAACTGCGCGAAGAATAAAACCCCGAACCATCAATGATTTGCTGGTACTTCCAATCCTGCGCAGCATCAATAACCTTCAGAAAACTGCCATAATGAATGACCAAAAGCTCGCACAGATACCCTGAAAACCCCTCAGTCTTAAGATCAGACCCATAGCATCCAATCCCCTTGAGGAACTTCTTAAGCACCCGAACCTCATCATTATTCTTAAGATTAGAAAGAACATACTTAGTATGAAACGGCGTCCTGTCAACTGCACTCATAAGCTGCTTCGTGCTTTTGATGCCATAAGCAGGCACAACCTCGACCTCATATCTCTTGATAACCCCCTTAGTATAAGGATGCTCAGCATACGAGACAACATAATCCCTGCACCCGAACTTCTCAAAAACCGCCTTCCCGATCTCAAGCCCCCTGCGCTCAAGTTCCTCGCGCGAAACAGACACAGGAAAAAACACAAAAATATCAAGATCCTTATCCCCCGTAAGAAAAGTATCCTTGGCGACAGACCCCATAAGCTTACAAGAAAGCCCAAACTCCTTCTTAACAAAAGACGCTATGCGCGAAAACAGCTCAAAAGACTCCTGCACCTCATAAGCGCTAGGCTTAACCTTCCTGATAACCTCATCAAAAATAGTCTTCATACTTAACATTAAGGTCATCACCCTATAAATAATATTCTGTCTGATTTCTTTTCCATTTTTGCTTGCGCCAATGAATGTCTGGCGCAGAAAA
>DAOVYR010000064.1 GCA_030635525.1 Candidatus Nanohalarchaeota archaeon
ATTGTTTGATGTGATTTATATTACAATAAAAATATATAAATCCCATACGTCCCACGAATAATAAATGCGCACCTCATTGCGCAGAAAACAAAAACTCACTCCTTCTTCCTCTTCTCACCCATGCGCTTCAAAATCCCCTCATCCATCGGGATCGGATACTCCCCCGTGATGCACGCAGTGCACAGGTGATCAATAGGAATCGCCCTCTTGAGCCCCTCCATACTCTGGAAAGTCAGGCTGTCCGCCCGGGGATAAACTCATGATCCGGACAAAAGGACAGGTTCCGAAATAAACTAAGCATTTGATAATTCTGAAGGATCATCACGATAAGAATACAAGACAGTATTATGACCCAAGCGTGTTAGTTCCAGGTTTTTACTCTCTGAAGTCAAAAATTGATCAGCCGGATATTTATCACCGAAATTTAATCCTAATATTTCAGTTATATCCTTTTTTAAAACAGATTTTATAGCCTCTGGCTCTGAACCACGATATAGTGCCTCCATTACCCAAAGTAAATCAGAACGATCCGTATCAGTAGCATCAATTACTACCTTCAAATCATCTGTAGGTAAATCATCTGTAGGTATTTGTTCAATAAGATCATTCGCCTTTAAGACTACCTCATAACAAAACGTACCAACAAATAAAAGACTATTCAATATCTCCTGGGTATATGCAATCGATCCTTCAGCAAAATTATCAGACAGATACTCATTGACCGCAGAAAAATCACAGGATTTAATCTCATCATTAGTGTAAATCTCAAGAAATTTATCTCTCAGAGAAACAAGCCCGTCACGATCAAATGTCCCGACATATTGATCCTCTAATATCTTCCCGATATCTGCTTCTTTCAAGAAATTCACATTCGAATGCAGTATCTGATCATATCTTTGTACCAGATCATAGCATCCTGGATCTTTACAATCCTTTTCAAAATTAATTAACTCCTCAAAGATACCATAAGTACTCTCGACAACCCCCAATAAATCACTTTTTAGAGCACTCATTTAATCCACCGCCTTAGAATCACAGATACGTACTACTACTACTTGTCAGATACATTTAAATGCTTTTCGTCTCGACTCAGAGATAACAATGCATTTTCAGCGCCCCAATCAACCAGAAAAAACTCACTCCTTCTTCTCCTTCTTCCTCTTCTCCGCCATGCGCTTCAAAGTATCCTCATCCATCGGGATCGGATACTTCCCCGTGATACACGCAGTACACAGATGATCAATAGGAATCGCCTTTCGAAGCCCCTCCACACTCTGGTACGTCAGGCTGTCAGCCTTAAGAATCTCATTAATCTCATCAACATTCCTGTTATGCGCAATCAACTCCTCATGCGTCGGCATATCAATCCCGTAGATGCACGGCTTGATGATCGGCGGGCACGACGACAAAAGATGCACCTCCTTCGCCCCTGCATTGCGCAAAAGCTCAATAGTCTTCTTTGCAGTCGTACCGCGGACAATACTGTCATCCAGAAGCGCAATCTTCTTACCCTTGATCTCAGAGGATATCGGGTTGATCTTGATCCTCAAAGCATCCCTTCTCTGCCCGCCGGAAGGCATAATAAACGTACGCCCGATATACCTGTTCTTGATAAGCCCCTCGCGATAATTCACACCGATCTTATTTGCGAACGCAAGCGCAGCAGTCCTCGACGTATCCGGCGCAGGAATAACACTATCAATATCTTTCCCGCACCACTCCTCCGTAAGCTCGCGCCCGAGCTCAAGCCTCGCCTCATATACACTCATATGGTCAAGCACAGTATCCGGCCTCGCAAAATACACAAACTCAAACATGCAATGCGCCCTCTTCTTGGCCTTCCCTATGATGCGCCTCGTCACCTTGAAATCAAGATCAACAAGTACCGCCTCACCACCCTTCACATCACACATTGCCTTATAACCGAGAACATCAATCGCCACACTCTCCGAAGCAAACACGTAGCTTTTGCAGTCACTGCTCTTCCCAAACACAAGCGGACGAATCGCATAAGGATCACGGACAGCAAGCAATCCCACACCCTCAACCATAATGACAAGCGAATAACTCCCGCGCACGCGCTTCATCATCTTCTGTGCCGCATTGAACACATGCTCAGAAGTCACTTTACTTCGTCCTGCCTCCTTCTTAAGCTCAAACTTAAAGACCCCCAAAATCGCCTCAAGATCAGAAGCCGTATGCATCGAGATATTATTATCCCACAGGTAATCAACAAGCTCATCCGTATTGATAGTATTCCCGTTGCTCGCCATGATGATATTGACAGGCATCCGCACCTTAAACGGCTGCGCATTCTTCACAATGTTCGTACCGGCAGTCGTATACCGTACATGCCCTATCCCGATTTTTCCTTTTAACCCTGCGATCTCCTTATCTGTAAACACATCAGATACAAGACCGACATCCCTCTTCCCATGTATCCCTTCACCATCATGCGCATACATCCCGCACGCATCCTGCCCCCTGTGCTGAAGCGCAAGCAGCCCGATATACAGGTTCGAAGAAACATCTTTTGTACTGATAATACCAATAATTCCACACATCAAAATCGCCTCTTAATATGATCAAGCACAGACGAAAACACAGCAACTCCTGGTCCCTCTTCACCTGCACCTTTCATATGATGCCACCTCTGCAAAAGATACTTGCTAAGTACCCTCTCCGGGTGCGGCATCATACCAAAAACATTACCCTCGCCGTTGCATACACCTGCAATATTATAGATCGACCCGTTAGGATTCCACGGGTACACCTCACTGAAATCCCCCCCCTCATCAACATAGCGAAAAACAATCTGGTCATTCGCCACAAGCGCCTTCAACGTAGCATCCTCACAATCAAGCGGCAGCGTAAAATTACCCTCGCCATGCGCAATCGGCATCTCAACAACCGCATCATGCCCCACATTATTGGTCCACGCGCAATTCCCCCGCGAAACATGGCGCAAAAGCACATGCCTGCACTCAAAATGCGAAGACTTATTCTGCCGAAGCACCGCACTGGGATAATCAGGAACAACAGCAGGAGACCCCGGCAAAAGCCCAAGCTCCACAAGGACTTGGAAACCGTTGCACACCCCGCCAACAGGATACCCTTCCCTGACAAACTTCACAATATCATCCTTAAGAGTCGCCTTCATCCTCGCAGCCCATATAGCGCCTGCCCGCACATAATCACCGCCGGAGAACCCCCCCGGGAAAATCAGGCACTGGTAATCACCGATCTTTCTCTTCATATCGCGGGGAATATCCTTCTTCTGGAACTGGTTGATATGGACAATCTCCGGGGTCGCCCCGAGCATAGAAAACGCATCTGAGGTAGCAACCTCATTATTCGTACCCTCCATCACCATCACAGCCACTTTGATCTCTTCAGCCTTCATATAAAACACCATTCACCCGACAATCTTCCTTATCCCATCATCCCATTTCTTGCATATCTTTTTGGAATCAAGATCAACAATCGTCTCGCCATTATCACAGATGACAAGCCTTCCGTTATCAGTGACCTCGCCAATAGCATAAAATGCCGCATCATTTCTTTTCATGATCTTCTCAAAAAGATATGCATCCGACACTTCCGCAATCCACCTCGTATTAGACTCAGAAAACAACTTGAAATCACTTCTCAACTCGCCAAGAGAACTCACATCAACCCTTGCCCCGAGCCCCGAAGAGCCGATAATCATCTCAGAGAGACACACACCCATCCCGCCAGAAGACACATCATGGCATGCCCAAACAAATCCCTTCTCAATAGAAGAGACCACAGCCTCGCATGACCTCTTAAGGACATCAACATCAACCCTTGGAACAACTCCCCCCGAAACCCCTGAGAGCCGGTAATACTCAGACCCTCCCATCTCCTGGCAAGTCTCCCCTATCACATATAATTTGTTCCCTGCCCTCTTTAACTCCGCCGTACACGTATTACGTATATCATCAACAATGCCTATAGCAAAAATAGCCGGCGTAGGCAAAATCCCTCCCCCTGCACCTTCATTATAAAAAGACACATTACCGGAAACAAAAGGAACAGAAAGACCGCGAGCAACATACCCAAGCCCCCGCACACACTCATGAAACACCCCGAGGCGATCCGGCTTCTCAGGATTCCCGAAATTCAGGCAGTCTGCAAACGAATGCGCCCTCGCCCCGACCGCCGCAAGATTCCTGCACGACTCATCCATAGCAGAGGCACTCCCCCAGTACGGGTTCGCCCCGACCATCGCCGGATTGACATCACAACTTACAGCAAGCCCCCTGTAAGACGTAGAAAGCGGCTTCAAAACCACAGCATCCCCGTGCGTCGTCCTGTTGAGCTTCCCCACAAGCGGCTTGATGACCGTAGCAGCCATGATCTCATGGTCATAGACCCTCACAATATCCTCCTTGCTTGCAATATTAAGCGAAGAAAGAAGCGAAAGAAGCACCTTATTATGATCCGGTGGCCGTGAAAGCGGCGGCTCAGACTCATCAATGACCGGCATCTCAACAGGCCGCGTATACAGCGGCGCATCCACCAGAAAATCAATATTCATATCAAAAATATTCATGCCATCATAATCAATCACAAGATTCTTGCTCTTTATGACCTCACCAACAACACTGGCCTCGACATCCCACACATTGCACAGATCAAGCACCTTGGAAAGATTCTCACGCGCAACAGTGGCCATCATCCTCTCCTGCGACTCAGACACCCATATCTCCCACGGCGCCATCCCCTCCTCCTTAAGCGGCACTTTATCAAGATCGATATGCGCACCAAGCCCGACCGGCTGCGCCATCTCACCCACGACGCACGAAAGCCCGCCACCTCCAAGATCCTTCATACCCGTAAGCAGCCCCTTCCTGTTCGCAAGAAGGCACACATGGATCAGCGGCTCCTTAAGAATTGGCTGCGCCACCTGCACAGCACTCCTGCTCGCAGTCTCAGAATCCTCACTCAACTCCTCAGACGCGAAAGTCACTCCATGGATCCCGTCACGCCCCGTCTTGCCCCCGAGCAGCACATACAGATCCCCTGCACCGCCCGCGTAACTGTGTATAAGCTCATCCTTTCTCATAAACCCAAGACACCCGACATTCACAAGACAATTAGTAAGATAAGAATCATCAAAATAGACCATCCCCCCGACATTCGGGATACCCACCTGGTTCCCGTAATCCCTGATACCGGCAATGACACCGGAATACAGAAACTTCGGATGCTTTGTACCGCGTGGAATCTTGCCTGGATAATCAAGCGGCGCAAAAAAAAGCGGATCAAGAACACCGATAGGCTGCGCACCCATACACACGATATCGCGAAGAATGCCCCCGACACCGGTCCCCGCCCCGCCAGCCGGCTCCACAGCAGACGGATGGTTATGCGACTCATACCCGACAACATAAGCATAATCCTTATCAAACTCAACAACCCCTGCATCCTCCTTGATAACAGAGATATTCTGCGGCGCATCAATCCCGAACACATACTTCTTAAGGATCTTTTTGGACGACTTATAAGAGCAATGCTCGCTCCACGCCTGCCCAAGCGCCTGAAGCTCAATATCCCGTGGATTGCGCCCAAGCCCTGAAAAATAATCACGTGCCTGCTTCATCTCATCAGGCGAAAGACCGATACCCATATCCGCACTGACAGATGCAAGCTCACCATCACTGGCATTAAGAATATCAACCTCAAACAACTCAAATTCCTTACTCTTCCTCTTGAACAAATCCCTCATCTGAACGTCACCGTATACTCATTCACAACCGGGTTGCACAAAAGCTTCACACACATCTTATCAATTTCAGTCTTGGCAGCCTCTTTGCTCGGCGCATCAAGAGTGATCTCAAACACCTTTGATGTCCCGACATCCACCACAGAAGAAAATCCCAGAAGCTCAAGCGCCTTCTTCGTATTCAACCCTTCAGGATTAAGAATACCCTTTTTTAACCCGATAGTAACCAAAGCACAATATTTCATACAAAACCACCTGCGCATCCTATTCAATAGAATCTAAAAACAGGCAACACTCACAAGACCGCATCGCCTGCATTCTCGACACGTACAACTATAGTAATCACAACTATAGCAATTATTTGTCAGAAACATATTTAAATCCGAAACGTGATACATTTAAAAAAATACAACAATAAATTCATCATACACGAATCATGCACACACGCAAAGACTCATTCTTCTCAAGCGCGCTCCCAATAAGACCATTGAAACGCAGTATA
>DAOVYR010000037.1 GCA_030635525.1 Candidatus Nanohalarchaeota archaeon
GCATCACTTGAGCGCTGGATGAAATGCGGCTTCGGAATTTGCGGCGGCTGCGCCCTCGACCCATCAGGCCTGCGCGTCTGTAAAGACGGTCCCGTATTCAGTACAGACATCCTGAAAGACATAGAAGGCTTCGGCGCAACAACAAGAGACAAGAGCGGCGCAAAAGTCCCTTGGAAAGACATGTGCTAATCATCCGGGACACATAATCCAATATAATCTACAGATAAAATATCTAAAGGAGAACAAAAATGTCTAAACCAAATTTCAGGTACACAAAAACAAAGAGGTGCATATAAATGACAACATCACAAGACGTAGCAAAAATTCTTCTGGAAATAAAAGCAGTAACCTTGAGCCCCGAAAAACCATACCGTTACGCATCAGGTATCCTGAGCCCCATATACTGCGACAACCGCCTCCTGATGTCATACGTTGACAAAAGAGAGCAGATAATAAACCATTTCATACAAACAATAAAACAAAACAGCCTCCAATTCGACATCATCGCAGGCACAGCAACAGCAGGCATCCCTCACGCAGCATGGCTTGCAGAAAAGCTGAAAAAACCCATGATATACATAAGAGCAGGCGCAAAAGAACACGGAAAAACCAACCAGATAGAAGGGAAACTCGAAAAAGGGCAGAAAGTTCTCGTAATCGAAGATCTAATCTCAACAGGCGGAAGCTCAGTTGCCGCAGTAGAAGCAGTACGGAATGCAGGCGGCATTGTAACAGACTGCCTGGCAATCTTCACATACGAGATGCAAAAAGCAAAAGACAAATTCAAAGAATCCAACTGCAACATAATAACACTAAGCAACTTCACAACATTGATACGCATCGCAGGCGACAATAGCTACATCAGCGCAGATTCAGTAAAAAAAGCACTGGAATGGAACAAAGACCCACAGGGTTGGGGCAAAAAAATAGGCTTGGAATAACATGGCATACAAAATAGGCATATTCGGATCAGCCCTCGGACAATTAGACCCCGAAACACTAAAAAAATCCAAAAAAATCGGCGCACTCATAGCAAAAAACAACCACGACCTCATAACCGGCGGATGCCCGGGCATCCCTCACGAAGCAGCAAAAGCCGCATACCAAGAAGGCGGAAAGACAATCGCATACTCCCCGGCAACAGACTTAGAGCAACACAAAAAATACAACTACCCAACAGACAGCACCAAAGAATTCGTCTTCATCCCAAAAGACTACAAACACGCCAAAAACATAGAAATATGCAAAAAATACCGAAACGTATCATCAGTAAGTGCATGTAACGCCGCAATAATAATATCGGGACGTATCGGCACACTAAACGAATTCACAATAGCATACGACCTTGGAAAGACAATAGGAATACTAAAAAACACAGGCGGAATCACAAACCACATACAAAAACTCATAAAAGACCTGAATAAAAAGACAGATGCAAAAATTATATACTCAAAAGAACCAAAAGATTTAGTGGCCAAAATACAGGAGGCATTATCATGACATTCACAGACCATCTAATAAAAAAATCAAAAGAAACAAATTCCATAGTCTGCATGGGACTTGATCCTGTACTCGAAAAAATACCACTCAAAGGAACAACAGAACAGGTACTCGTAAAATTCTTTCAGGACATCTTAGATGCAGCAACATCAGAAAACACACTACCCTCGATAGTCAAGCCAAACATAGCATTCTACGAGCAATACGGCTTCGAAGGCCTAAGAGCCCTAAAAAAAATCATCACAGCATACCAAAAACAAGACATCCCTGTACTCCTGGACGCAAAGCGCGCAGACATAGGAAAGACATCCGCAGCATACGCAAAAAACCTCTTTGACTTCTGGGGCGCAGATGCAATCACAGTAGCCCCCTACATGGGCACTGACTCAGTATCTCCCTTCATAGAATACTGCAAAAAAGACAAGGGAGTCTACATCCTGGCAAGAACCTCTAACAAGGGCGCAGTCGACCTCCAGAACCTATTGGTCAACAAAACCCCCATCTACATGAAAACCGCCCAAAAAATAACAGAATGGTCAAAAGATTCAGGCGTAGGCGCAGTAGTAGGCGCAACATATCCAAAAGAACTGGAAGCCATCTCAAAACTCTTTGTGCAGTCAAAGAAACAAATCCCTTTACTCATCCCGGGCGTAGGCGCCCAGGGCGGCAGCGCAAAAGAAGTAGTACAGGCCCTGAAAAACACAAAAAACAACCTCTCGATACATAGGATCAACTCATCATCAGCCATATTATACGCATACCAAAAAAAAGACACCACCGACTACGCAGGCGCCGCAGTAAAAGCAATAAAACAGCTGAACAAAGAAATAGATTTCAGGTGCGAGCCTTAAACATTCAATTCCTCAAACTGGTAACCGGCGCAGGCAGTCTACCGCCCCTTTTCATAAAGTCTTTCGAAGAATACTTATTCACCTTCATCACAGGAACCACTCCAAGCAAGCCGCCATACTCAATAGACTCATTCTCTTTTTTACCGGGCGCAGGAATCACCCGCACAGCAGTTGTCTTATTATTGATAATGCCTATTGCCAACTCATCTGCAATGATTGCGTTTATAGTCTCAGATGGCGTATCACCGGGCACTGCAAACATATCAAGCCCCACAGAACACACAGCAGTAAGAGATTCAAGCTTATCAAGACCCAATGCACCCTTTCTCACAGCTTCAATCATGCCGGCATCTTCACTCACAGGTATAAATGTCCCGCTTAAGCCCCCTACATTAGCGCTCGCCATAGCCCCGCCCTTTTTGACAGCATCCATGAGCAATGCTATCGCCAGAGTCGAGCCATGTGTACCGATATGCTCAATCCCAAATGCTTCAATCACATTCGCTACAGAATCCCCTTTCGCTGTCGTTGATGCAAGAGAGATGTCCACGATACCAAAAGGAATACCCATATTCTTTGCAAGTTCCCGACCGATCAGCTCTCCGGATCGCGTTATTTTAAACACCGTCCTTTTTATGACCTCAGACAGTTGCGACAGATCGCAGTCCTTATTTTTTTCAACAACACTCCTGACCACACCAGGCCCGCTAATACCTACATTTAATGTCAGGTCAGGCTCTCCCGCACCATGATAAGCACCTGCCATGAATGGATTATCCTCCGGCGCATTTACAAACACCACGAACTTTGCGCATCCTACAGCATTCTTACTCATTTCGGCAGTCTGTTTCAGCATATTCCCAATCAGATTAACAGCATCCAGATTCATACCTGCAACAGTAGTCCCCACATTTAAGAATGAACACACCCTGTCAGTTTTAGACAAAACTTCCGGAAGCGACTCAATCAGTACCTTATCAGATTTAGTAAATCCCTTCTGAACCAGCGCACCAAAACCGCCAATAAAATCTGTTCCTGCATCCTTTGCTGCCTTGTCAAGAGTACGCGCCATTTCCAGGTACTTCTCTTTTGTGCAGTGCGTCTCCATTATGAGACTGACAGGTGTAACAGAGATTCTTTTATTGACTATAGGAACACCATACTTCAACTCCAGTTTTTTTGCTTCTTCAATCAGCTTTGCAGCATTAGAGTATACTTTGTCATACACTTTTTCTTTGAACTTTGCAAAGTCAGAATCAATACAATCTTTGAGATTTATCCCTATTGTAGTGGTTCTTATATCCAGGTTCTGGTTTAGTATCATGTTTGTTGTCTCAAATATCTCATCAATAGTAATAGCCATAATCTACACCCTATGCATCATCTTAAAGATATTCTCATGCTGGAACTGTATCTTCATGTTCATCTCTTTTCCAATCTTTTCCAGTCCGCATCTCAACTCTGCAAGAGCGCATTTCGAATCATTTATATCTACAAGCATCGTCATAACAAAATACGGTCCCATTATCCTCTGGTTTATATCCTCGATATTGATATTGCACTTATACAAGAAACCAGATACATTTGCAACAATTCCTTTCTTATCTTCACCGATGACTGTGATAAATAACCGCTCTTTTTTCATGATAGCACCTCATGTCTTCTTCGTGTTTATGTTCTTTTATTGTTATTGTTGGTGTCTTTCCAAATCGAAAAATATATAAGCACATAAGTACTTATATTAGTAATATGTTACTCAATGATACACGTGTGAATATATTTGAGGATTTTGTGCGCGATTATAGTGTGCAACTTACAGGCAGTTATATTGCACGCAAAAAGAAACTAAATCAGAAGTCTGTAGCAAATGTATTAAATGAATTTGAGCGGGATGGTTTTTTAAAAAGTACAATTGAAGGGAAGAATAAGCTATACTCCCTAAATCTTGATGATACGCAAATGGCAGTTCATTTTATCTGTGTTTTGGAGCAGATGAGAACAGTGAATTTTTATAAGAAAAATGTTTTTATAAAGGAGATTGTCTCAAAAATATTACCGTATTTCAAAGGCATTGTCATAATATTCGGAAGCTATGCAAAAGGAATAGCTAAAAAGGACTCTGATTTAGATGTATTTGTTGCAGGCAAGTATGATGGGGACAGTATAGAAAAAGTTTCAAAGATATATAAACTAGATATCAATGTAAAGAATTATCCGGAAGCGCTTTTTAGAAAAGCACTTTCCAGAAGAGACCCCTTTATAGAAGAAATTATGAGCGGGCACATCATTGTTAAAAATACTCAGGACTTTGTATTGTCTGCGAGGCGGTTCAGATATGGAAATGATTAAATGGTGCATGGGACTGAAAAAAGGATTAGAAATAGTTGAACCAAACAAGAATCTAAGCAAAGTTTATATTGAGAAATCAGAGAAAGCATTAGATGCTGCTGCTTCCCTAAAAAATAATAAGGATTGGGAGATATCTTCCAGTTATTATGCTATAGTGAAGGCATAATAAATGAGCAAACCTCACCAAAATCCAAATTGCCTTCATCTATATGGCAAGGCACTGTACTCAATTTATTAGTGCCTTGACCATATGTATTTTGCCTTGTATGCGATTTTGATGAAGATCGGCATAAAGTGTGAAAACCATACCTGTACAATCGAATTCATGAACATATTTCTTTTGGATAACTTTGACGCGAAAGATGTGAAACAGATTAAAACTTCTATGATCTTACGAGTGGATGCACAATATTATGCAGATAGGCATATCCCTGAGGAAAAATATCGAAAAATCGTAGATGGTGCTCCGCGTTTTCTGGTTAAGTGCAAAGAAGTACTATTTAAGATGAAAGAAGAAGAGATAAACAACATCCGCGAAAAGATAAAGAGAATGCAAAGAGCATAGGTCAATATTTGTGAGTTTGCGCAAAAAGATGCGGATAATTCAGTATTTCACTAAGTTCTATCGGCAACACACATATAAAATATATTTAAAAGAAATCAGCAAAAGTAAACTCATGAGTTATTTCCAGCACCCACTGATAAAGGAAAATGCAATCGAAAGACGCCTCTACCAGGAGACAATCATCGCAGAAGCTGCAAAAAAGAACACGCTTGTAGTCCTTCCGACAGGCACCGGGAAAACACCGGTTGCGATCGGTCTTGCAGCAATTCGCCTGACTAAGCACCCGGATTCAAAAATCCTTATTCTCGCGCCGACAAAACCGCTTGTCAACCAGCATATAGAATCTTTCAAAAAAGTCATGCTAATAGACAAAGACAAATTCGTCACAATAACAGGAAAAGACTCACCCGAAGTTAGAAAAACCATGTGGAAAGAGCACCAGGTATTCTTTTCAACACCGCAGGTAGTTGAGAATGACCTTATAGCAGGAAGGCTTGAACTCACAGACTTTTCAATGATCTGCTTTGATGAGGCGCACAGGGCATCAGGTGATTACGCCTACACATACATCGCACGAAAATACATGGAATCATCAAAAGTCCCCATGGTTCTTGGTCTCACTGCATCCCCCGGGGGCACAAAAGAAAAAATAGGCATTATCTGCGGCAATTTATTCATCGAAAATGTAGAGATAAGAACAGAAACAGACTGGGACGTAAAAGAATATATAAAACCAATCAACCTCAACTGGATTTATGTTACTTTGCCCGCAGAGTATATAAGGGCGCGAAAATACTTTGAGATCACACTTAACAGCCGTCTTGAAAGCCTCAAAAAGATGAGTCTCATCACCTCAAAAAAGGTCTCAAAAAAGATACTTCTCGACATCCAGAAGCAGGTATCAATGCAGGCAGCAGAGACAAGAGACCCCGCCCTATACAACGCAATGTCCATTGTCGCACAATGCATCAAGCTAAACCACGCGATTGAGCTTTTGCAAAGCCAGGGCCCAAAACAGGTCGCACAGTACATAGAGAAAATGAAAGGCAATCAGAAGACAAAAGCAGTCCGTGTGATTCTCTCAGACGAAAACTTCAGGATGGCAGAAAATATCATCAATTTTATCATAGAGGAAAACATCATACATCCGAAGATGGACGAGCTCAAAAGGATTCTTGAGAGCAAACTTACCAAGAACAAAAAAGCAATCGTATTCACACAATACGTAAAGACAGTAGATGAGATCAGAGAGCATGTCGCAGGCGAAAAAGTGCAGCCTATTGCATTCATTGGCCAGCGCAAAGGCCTCTCGCAAAAAAAGCAGATCGAGATCCTCGACAAATTCAGGAACGACGAATACAACTGCCTTGTAGCGACCTCCGTAGCAGAAGAAGGGTTAGACATCCCGAAAGTAGACCTCGTAATATTCTACGAACCGATTCCCTCAGAGATAAGAACCATACAGAGAAGAGGAAGAACAGGCAGGATGAAAGAAGGAGACGTATGCATACTAGTCGCAAAAGGAACAATTGACGAAGTATATTACTGGTCCTCAAGACACAAGGAGCGCAAGATGAAATCAGTGCTAAAGACTATGAAAGGCGGGTTCACCGCAGACACAGTCACAGTATCAAAGAAAAGAGACATTGATCTGAAAATCAAAAAGCAGGAATCACTTGGCAAATACACAGGAAAAGACCCGGTGATCATATACACAGACACGCGCGAAAGAAAGCTCTTGCGGGAGCTAAAGGAATTTGAAAGCAGCGGATTAGAACTAAGGACAATACAGCTCGAGGTAGGAGACTTCCTTTTGAGTGACCGCCTCTGCATTGAAAGAAAGACATTTGAAGACTTCCTGCAATCCATCATCGACGGCAGGCTCTTCAGCCAGGTAAAGGCGCTTGCAACCAATTTTGAAAGGCCCATCCTTCTTCTTGAAGGAAACCACCTTTTCGGGCAAAGAAACATCCATCCGAATGCCATCTACGGCGCCATAAACTCAATATCCATAGACTTCAGGATACCCATTCTATGGACAAAGACCCCGAAAGAGACCGCAGAGCTTATCACGGGCCTTGCAAAGCGCGAGCAGCAGGAAAAGAAGCGCATTGTCCAGGTCAAAGGCGAGAGAAAACCCCAGTCAACCTCAGAGATGCAGGAAGGGATAGTCGCCATGCTCCCAAGCGTGAACACCCTCCTCGCAAAAAGGCTTTTGTCAGAGATAGGAAGTGTAAAGGAAGTAGTATGCGCAGATATTGATACCCTCAAGAACGTCGAGGGCATAGGCGCTGAAAAAGCAAAAAAGATAAAAAAAGTAATAGAGCAGAAGTACGAGTGATGATAAGAATGAAGGTGGTAGTGATATGAAATACATACACATTTTAGTAACCGGCAGAGTACAGGGCGTATTCTTCAGGGCATTCACAAAAAAGAGCGCAGACGAATGCGCCATCAAAGGATGGGTAAAAAATCTCCCTGATAGCAGAGTTGAGGCATTCGCCATAGGCGCAGAAGACAAAATAAACGATTTTCTGGACAAGCTAAGAGCAGGCCCTCCGGCATCAAGAGTAGATGATGTAAAGGTAAAGCTGACAGCGCCAGCAGATGTAAAAGAGAACCCAGATGATTTCAGGATATTATATTAGCAAATGGTTGGGACAGGACATATTGACAGTTATTCACTAGATGGTGGAAGAAACTTATATACTACTTTTAGTAGGTTGCCGTCAATATCTATACTTTCTCTACTGAATTCAAACATATCCTTATTATACGGTATAGCAATCCTGGGATCAATTATTCCTTTTAATATGCTTTCAGTACCTTCAGGTATCTTTCCACCATTCCGATATTCAATCATGATATTATTACCAAATATTTCAAAAGAATTCAATTTAAACTTTTGGCTTCCACCGAAAGATCCGTCATTATGGAACGATATTTCAGGTTTTAATACTTCATTCAATACATTTTCTGGTACATAACTTGATAATTCTTTTCTTAACACATTATCTGAATACATCGCATACCACCACCACTAAATAACAGCAAGATATCTTTAAATATTTTTGCTTTAATTTACGATTTTAGTACCTTTATTTCAATTGATATGTTCTTCCCTCGCTTAATAATTCTCTTATTTATATGATTTCCAATCTATCAGTGTGCTACAAATCCACTTTTTCTTTTCATCATCCATATAATATCTTCCTCTATACGATTGTAGGAGGATATTATACCCTTAGTAGTTTATATACTTAGTGATTATATAGTAGCACCACCACAATATTTTTACTCCGGTCCTTATAATCCATCCAAAGCATTCACATATGAAAGTCTAAAAGAAATAAATGATTCCCGAAAATCAACAATCCAAAGTGACATATAAAAAATGGTCCCGCCGGGA
>DAOVYR010000012.1 GCA_030635525.1 Candidatus Nanohalarchaeota archaeon
ATGAATGATAGTGCAGGGAATGTTAATTGTACTGGTGTTGATTTTTGGTATGATACTGTTGCGCCGGGTATTTCTGTTGTTGAGCCTATGAATGTCACTTATGGTTATGGGGATGTTTTTGTTAATGTCACGGTTGATGAAGATGTTTTTGCGTGTTTTTATGATGTCGGTTTTGGGAATGCCAGTATGAACGGGAGCATCCGGGATTTTAATGCTACTGTCTCTCTGAGCGATGGGGTCTATTGGCTTTTGGTGTATTGCAATGATTCGGCGGGGAATGTGGGGGTCAATGATTCTTTGTTTTTTTCAGTGGACAGTGTTGCGCCGATGGTTGATATTGTTGCGCCAGAGAACAGGACATACAACGAGATGTGGCTGTGGGTAAATGTGACGACAGATGGAAGTTTCTGGTGTGGGGTGTCTTTGAACGGGACTGAGAATGTAAGTCTTCTGAATAAGACTGTGCTGCTTTCAGATGAATGGTATCTGAATCTTAGTGTCGGGGCAGAGGGTGCGAATAATGTGACTGTCTATTGCAATGACAGTGTGGGGAATGTTAATTATTCGAAAAAGGAGTTTGTGGTCAATACTACGGTGCCTGTTGTTTTGCTTGATTCTCCGGCAGATATGGGGAATGTGACCTATAGTAGCGTTATGTTTAATTATACGCCGAGAGGTATTGATATTCTTAATTGTACTTTGTATGGTAATTTTACTGGTGAATGGGAAGGTAATTATTCGAATTCTACTCCGGTTCTGGCTGATTTTGTAAATGGTATCGAGGTAAATCTTTCTTCGGGGTTTTATTTGTGGAATGTCATGTGCGTGGATGGTTTTTCTAATGCTGCTTTTGCAGGCGCTAATTATACGGTTACTGTTGAGGGGAATATAGGGAATATCAGTATTGTGGGTCCTTTGAATGAGTCTTTTCTTGTTAGCGGAACCAGGTGGGTGTGGGTGAATGTGACTACTGATGAAGATGCAGTGTGCAGGTATAACCTGTCTAATTCGAGTTTTGATTTTGATGCGGATGGAGAAGATTTTAATATTACTTCAGGGGTTAATCATTCGTTTAATTATTCGGGCCTGAGTGATGGTGGAGAGCATATAGCATATTATAAGTGCAGGGATTTGTTTTTGAATGTGAATGATGATGCGGTAGGTCATAGGTTTTTTGTTGCGCATCCATGCGTTGATAATGACGGGGACGGGTATGGTGTTGGCGCAGGGTGTCTCGGGACTGACTGCGATGATTCTAATCCCGGGATTTATACGGGGTGTGGTTCCGGGGGCGGGTCATCCACAAGCAGTTCTGTTGTCGTGATGTTAAATGAAGAGGATGAGGATGTTAATGAAAGTGATGATGTGGCTTTCGAAGCTGTTGATGTGATTGAGGATGAAGCAGATGTTGATTTTTTTAATGAGACCGATAGTACAGATGAAGAAAAAGAGCCCGCGGCAAGGGGTGAACTTTATGCAGATGTCCTGAAATTAAAGGATGTTGTTCATCTGTTGAAGAGCGGGAATAAGATAGGTGAAAATGTATCACAGGAATATCTTTCGAGATTGAAGGAGGTCATGGAGCTTTACCAGGCAGGTGAGTTTGAGGAGGCGCAGCTTGCCATGAATGAGATAAGGACTTCTCTTGATTATGAAAATGAGACCGCGGATGTGGATGAACATGGTGTTGATTATGGATTTCTTATGAGTTTGGGGGTTGTTGTTGTTGTTCTTATGGTGATTCTTGTGGTTGGCGGTAAAATTGGCGGTCGCAAAAAGAGTCCGGCAAGTGAGTATATTAAGTTGTGTATTGATATGGGTTTTTCACGGGATGATATTAAGCGGAAAATGATTGAGAGTGGATGGAGTGAAGATGCTGTTGATAAGGCAATGAAAAATAAGTGAAGGTGAAGAAGTGATGAGAATTTTGAAGATGGATGAGGTTGATTCTTCTGTTGTTGAAGATATCAGAAATGGGCGTGTTTTTGTCTATCCTACGGATACTATCTATGGCATCGGGTGCAATGCGCTTTTAGATGATGCTGTGAAAAAGGTGTTTTGTGCTAAAAAGAGGGATGAGTCGATGGCGCTTTCGGTTATTGCGCCGTCTTTTGAGTGGATAGAGAAGTATTGCGATGTTGATATGGATGTTGTCGGGAAGTATTTGCCGGGGCCTTATACGCTGATTGTCCGAAAGAAGGATGCGGGTTTTTTGAATCTGGTCAGCGCAGGGAAGGGTACGCTTGGGGTCCGCATTATTGAGCATCCGATCATGAAGCATTTTGAGGTTGCAGGGGTTCCTTTTGTTACTACGTCGGTCAATGTTTCGGGGGATGCGCCTGTTTGCGATGTGTCCAAGATTTCTGATGAGATAATGCGGTTTGTTGATGTTGTGATTGATGAGGGGGTTATAGAAGGCAGGGCGTCTACTCTAATTGATTTGAGTGAAGGTGCGGAGAGGGTTGTCGGGAGATGATAGGCAAAATAGACAATTATTCTCTTTGTTACTACTAAAAAGCGATAGATTTATATATTTGTTGCAACAATATTATGTTCAGGTAATCTTATGATATCTCTAAATGCATACGGAATACTGAATCTGAACATTTGCGCATTTAGACTTATTGCCCCGATGCATTCAAAATATGTGGGATGCACAGGTCAGTAGGGGATGATTCGATTTCATTCTGAAATCAAAAGATGACCCTTAAAATATTTTTCTGATATTGAACTATTATTGCAGGGGCGGGTATGCTGCTCATCCAGGCTCACGTTTTGCTGAACATGAGAGTTTGTGGATTCTGTTTCTGCGGGAGATATTGCGCGTATCTGACGGAGGTTTCGTTGGGCGCAGTAAGAGGTTTTTGTTTTTTTGAATACATAAAGAATAGAGTGATGTAAAATCGTAACAATACCAAAATGTTGCGAGGCATTGGATAAATAATAATAATAATAACCAGAGACGATGAAGATGGAACTGCCAGAGGAATTTTATATCGGATTTACACCTGAAAAGAACGGTTACAAAATAATGCGGTGCATGCAGGGACCAGATGGTCCGTATTGCGAAACAGTCGCCACAACGGAACGCCAGAAACGTGGAACTGTAGAATTTAGTGCTACGGGCGGGTTGAGGCGCGCGTTGCCAGGAATGGATGCGGGGGATGTTACGGATGAGGGAGCGCTTTCACGATGCCTTTTGAGAATATTACATGTCGGGAATATGTATCTGCGCGATTGTGCGAGTGAATCTACTCTTTATGAGCGTATTGAAAAGGAGATGAATACTTTGGTGAGGGCGTCTGAGAGAATAACAGAAAAAATTAATGAAGAGCCGGAAGATGTCCAACGCTATTTAGGTCCTATGTTAGGTGATTTTAATAGAAAGGTTTTTGGTGCAATTACAGGTCAAGCACAAAGCTATCCTACTGATGTTAGAGAGAATGTGATGGAGATGCTTGGTTTTGGTGCAAAAGAATTGGAACCTGACCAAGAGGATGTTGCGTGAACTGTAATCTTAAATGTACAGCATATTGCTGTATGATATATTTATAGTGGTGGTGGAATTTATGGATAAAATGTTAACCAAAGAACATGATGTAAGTGAAGAATCGAGATCTAGTGTAGTAGAATTACTTAAAGAAATTGGCTATAATCCAATAAAGAATTGTTGTGTTTATGTTAAAGACGAGGATCCACATGGCATTGTTTCTTTTCCAAAGATGGATTATGACCTATCCCGGACTTGTAGTGATTTGTTCATTGAGCCACCAAAGGATAAAATGGGAATTTATGTAATGGCAATTGTGCCTGATCGAAATCTTACCGGGCAGATAAAGTATCTCTATGGAATAAAAAAAGAAAATAGATTTATGGGAGGAATACCTTTAGACAGAAAAAATGTAAGAGTGTATATTGGTGAACCTGAAAATAATGGTGATGATGAAACTGCATCATTGGATGATGGATATCTGACTGTGCCTACGATCATAGATGAAAATGGTATTCTTTTGGGACTTGGAATTGTAGATTTGGATTTAAATGTAATTCCGGGATACGCACTTAAAGAGGCAGATGATTTGAAATCCCTTATTGAACATCCTAAATTGCTTAAAGCAATAAATACTATCATGCGTGCAGAAGAGACATACAGCAGTATATTGCCAAAAATGCGTGGTATTGCAGAAAAATTTCAAGATGGATACTATGATGGAAAGGATGATATTCGTATGCAGGGTGCAATTACATCACCTCTTCCTGACGGAAGGCATATTGTTTCAAGACTTACGGTTTTTACGTGCAGCGAATATGGAAATATACCGGTGATTGATGGCAAGGTATATGTTTCAGCAAGTGTTATGACGCCGTACGGTGATGTCTTTAGAGAGAATGATGAAAATCCTGCGTTAATTATTGAAACAAGTCCGGATACGATTGAGCATGATGTCAAAAGGATAATCCAGGTATTGAATGGTACTGATACCGTGCGCGATAAAGGAAATTTCAATCTAGAAACAAGCACACATGAGGCGCCTGCTATGACCACGGAAGACGAAAGTATACTATATGCATAATCCCTGTAAAAGTTAATGGAAGTGAATTCAATGTATAAACAGATAGAATCAGTATTAGATGTAAGAAGAGAACCTGAAGGGAAAAATGGCATTTATAGTGATATTGATTCTGTAGTTCTTCTTTTGATGGATGTTGTTAGCGGTGATCTTTTCGAAAAAGCAGTGGAGTATCCGGACATAGACTGGGAGCCATATCGCAATTATAAAGAACAACTTGAAACGCGCGGGATACACACAGTACAATATCTTTTGGAGAATCCGAATGTTCTGTATGATGAAGTTGCTCCGCATTTTGATGGCGAAGGTGAAACTCTTGAAAGAAATGTGTTTGATGCGTATTATAGTGAGCTATTAATGGATGCCAAACGGGTAAAGGATGCTGTAATAAGTATGCGTTTTAAGCGAATGTTCTGTGTTAATGACTTGCTCAAAATGGATCCGATTTCAGGTAAAGGAAGCGCAATGATTAGCTATCAGAATAAGGATGGCAGCAGGTCAAGAGATGAAGCAATGCGATGGATGTTTTTTCATAACCAGTGGTTTGGTCCTCTTACACTCCCTGAAGAAGAGGAGAGTTAAAGCCAAAATCACATTTTGGTGAATTTTAGAACATCGTCTATGAACTCATGGAAATCGTTGAGTTCAGCGCTCAGGCTATCGTATACTAATTCGTCATCTACAGAACCGTATCTATGGACAAGAATGTTGCGCAATCCTTTCATTTCCCTTAATTTTTTGATTAACTTTTTTGGAAATATTTTCTTTTTTTCCAGTTTATCAAATACATCTTCTTCCTCTACAGGCAGACCGAGTTTCAGGTCTTTTACCAGAAGCATGCAGATATCAATCACTGATTCTATTGAGATGTGTAGGAGGCGTTCGCATGAGCGCTTTTTTTCGATGGAGAGTTCATATTCTTCAAAGGTATCCGGTACTATCTCTATAAGTTCATCTAAATATGAGTCCAGTTCATCGATTTTTGAGAGTATCCTTTTTTTGTCAGGCATTCATAACACCTTCCAGATATGTTTTGTATCTTGGCTCAAAGTCATTGAAATCCCTGATTGTCTCGAATGCAATATCGTATAACGGGTCTTCATTTTTGCAGAAGAGCACCTTTCCTTCTTTTAATATTCTTGAGCGGATGTAGATGGGAAGCTGCTGGTATATCTGTATGTCTGTTTTGTGGAAATCGGTTAGGTATTGCAGTTTTTTTCTTGAGAGGGATAATTTCGTGTGTTTTTTTGGGTACATTACCAGACACACATCTATGTCGCGGTATGGCTCTTTTCGCGCGAAACTGCCGAATAATATGACTGCGAGTATGTCTTTGTCTTTTTTTGCTTTTTTTATTATTGCGTCGGATTCGTCGGTGATGTGTTTGGGCATAGTCATTATATGTCCTGAGCATGTTTATTAATGTTTTAGGGAGCTATTTCCACATCGCGTTTATAAAAAATGAAAAGTTGCTTAGAATTATGTGATTTTCGAGAATTTCGCATATAAGTGCTTCCTTTTTTTCCAGACCTTCAAAGAAGAGTGTGTGTTTTAAAACAACTTCATGGAGTTCATAGGGCAGGAGGTGTTTTGGCAATCCCTGTTTTTTTTCAGATACAATAAGGAGGTCTAAATCGGATGTTTTGTTTGCACTGAATTTTGCGAAACTTCCAAAAACAGTTATTGGCAGATGTATATTTTTAATCTCTTTAATGAATGGCTGCATCAGGGGATATTTCTCCAGAAAAAGTGATGTTTTGAATATTTCTGCATGCATCAGGTAAAGTTTTGCCTGTATGTTTTCCATGTTGAGCATGAAATATTTGTTCCTGCCGATGGTCTCTGATTTCAGGATTTTTTCGCTTTCAAGATTTTTCAAAATATTCTGGGTTGTTTTCAGTGGGATTCCTGAAAGTCTTGATATGTTGCGAAGATGATATTTTTTCCTGTAGTCTCCAAGGTAAAGTGTGATTATTTTGAGATGTTTGTTTCCTATTGTACACATATGTGTCTTTTTGGATACATCAGTATATAATGGTTTGTTTAGAGTGCAATTGGGGGCGCATTCTATCGGCAAGGCGCACATAATACATTTATATGCGTTATTGTCCAATCAGTAATCGTTGTAATCCACATTTAAATGGTGATAGTTATGCAGGAAAATAAATCCGGTACAATTGATGCTCAAAAAGCGACATTGATTGTAAAAAAGTACTTTAGTGCAATATATGATAATTTAGGGCTGTTAGCGTTTAAGGTAGAAAAAGTAGAACCAAATAGTGCGAAAGATGTATGGAAAGTATCATGTAGTTTTTACCCAAGTATTGGCAGTTCCCAAAGATCATATTATCTGGTCAGGGTAAATATAAAGACAGGTATTGTTGATGTTACAGAAACAAAGAGGGAATAAATTCTGGAATCTGTATGGTTCATCACCTCAAAAATTATCACATGAATTACAGCTTGGGCTGTTTTTAGATACAGAACCACTCATCATCTATCTGGTGGGATTGTATGATTCAAGATTCCGTTCTAATTATCTTGGTAAGTTTAACAGGCAAAAAATAGATTTTACTGTTTTAGCGCGTTTTTTTCAACAAATGAAAGTGAAACATTTCATTGTAACCCCACAAATACTTGCTGAATTCTGGTCACTGACAAAGAATAATTTAGGTGGAAGACATCCGGATTTTATTGAGAAAATCATACCTTACCTGAAAAATGATGTTATTGAAGAATATGTAAAAAAGGATGTAATTCTTGAGAGTGATATTGTAACCAAATACGGCATCACCGATATTGGGACATTGACAGTGGTTAAAAATAACAAATATCCTGCTTTAATATGTGAATGGGCTTTGTCCGGATTATTGGAAAAAAATGATGCAATGGTAATTTATTTTGAGCAGTTGAAAGAATTGAAATGAGAAAGGTCGGGCGATAGTGCAACACAATCAGGAATTGAGAACCAATATCCACTATAATAAGGATTGAAATTGGTATCTGGGAGCTCGTGGACAGATTCGCACTCATTGAAAACCAATATCCATTATAATAAGGATGAAGTTATAGCGCTCAGGTTTGCCACACCCCTGAATGTTTCTGTTTTGTCATTCTTTTACGGTTCTGCCGCGGTCAATCACTGTTTCTGCAATACTTCTTGCCATGCTGTTTATTCTTGCAAGGTTTTCCAAAACTATTGCGAATGAGCCTACTATCAGTGAGTCGTGGGTGATTCTTTTGTCGGTTATGAAGAGGCTTTTCCCGGATGCTGAGAGGTCGTATTTTGATAAGCGCATGCATTCTTCAATCACTTCGTTTGCCTGATCGAGGTTTTCGTATGTGAATGACTCTATTACGCTTTCCTGATTATGTGTCAGTTCGCAAAACAGTTCTTTCAGGCAATTTACCAGGTCTTTTGGAATATCTAAGTCTACCAGCTTAAGATATGCTTCAGATATGCCAACAGAACAGTCGCCTGCTGATTCAAGGTCACTTATGAGCCGGTTGTAGTGAAGTGCATCGTATGCAAAAATACCTGTTTTTTTTGCAAATTCAGGATTTTTTGATGCAAGATGCAAATGGCGGGATGCAAGCAATGTGAGGCGGTCTACTTCTGTGTCACGGGATATAATGTCTATGAAGAGGTCTGCGTCTTTGTTTTCTATTGCTGTCAATGAATTTTTGAACATCCAGCAGACCAGATCATATATGCGCAGTACAATCTCTTTAATATCGAGGCCGTAGATGTCTATTATCGAATGTATTTCAAATTTGTCGCTGTGCTCGTTCAGGTCAAGGCCGATCATGGCGTTCTGGACAAACTGGCGGATCTCTTTTTTGTCTTTCCATGAGAATGATGCGCGCCTGAATCTTATGATATCTGCGCCGCGAATATATTCTGAGATTATCATGCGCAGAAGGAAGTTCATGTCGTTTCCAGAAGCATCAATTGAAGCGATGTTTTTCTTTTTTTTGTGGGGATTTGGAAGGAGGAATAATATGTTGTCGCTGCGTTCGATGATGCCGATCTTGTCGCCAGGGGCAATATTGTTTCTTTTTATCCATGAACGCGGAAGTGAGACTATATATGTAGCACCTGCGGCTGTTGACTGAATTTTTCGCAATTCCATGATAACACTTTTTCGATATTAACAGGATGAATCTATATAGATATATATAAATTATATAGAAAACATTTATATTATTAACGGCGCCACTATTAGCCAGTGTGAGTGTTCTTTCTTATGGTTGAGCGCAGAGTGAGTCACAAGATTTAGGAAATTGATGGTTCGGTGGTATTCATGGATGATGACAGGATTTTAATTGAAATCAGGAAAGCTGAAAAAAAGGCATGCGAAATAAGAGAAAAGGCGGCAAAGGATAAAGATGAACTGGTCATTGAGGCAAAGCGTGCTGCTGTAAAGGTTGCAGAGGATGCTAAAATAAATGCAAAGAAAAAGGCAGATAAGATGATTTCTGATGCTGAAAATAAACTGAAAAATAAAAAAGAGAAGATCATTGCAGAATGTGAAAAGGAATTTTCGGAATCAAAGAAAAATGCTGAGAAAAATGTAGCTTCTGCGGTTGATGTTGTTTATGAGAGATTCATAGACATGTCAGGATAGTATCTTTACGATTATCAATGTGAATATTTATGCTTAAAACAAAAAGGATGAGTCGGGTCTCGATTGTCGGGCCAAAAACGGTCATGAAGGATGTTATTTCCGAATTCTATGATATGAATCTTCTTCATATTGATGATTATGTTAAAAAGGATGATTCCGAAGGGCTTGATATCGGTTCGCCGCTTGATGAATCGGCGCAGATATCTGAAACTCTTGTCAAATTGAGATCACTTGAATCACATCTCCCTAAAATGAAAGGACAGGCATCAAAACACGAAGATATTTCTAAAGTGGATGGAGATATTTCGAAAATTGAGGCAGAGGTTGTTGAAAAAATCGATGAGATGAAGGGTATTGATGATGCTAAAGGCAAGCTTGAAGTGCAATTGTCTGAGCTTGAAGTGGTCTCGTGCCTTTCTCTTTCGCTTGATGTATTTTCAGAATATGATTCATTAACATATTTTGTAGGTTATGTCAGGGATACAAGTTTTGAGGCAAAGATCAAAAAGATTACTAAAAGATGTAATGTGTATACAGGAATGCATGGAAAGAAGATGGTTGCAGGTGTTTTTGTTGACAGGGAGAAAGGAGATGAGGTTCAAAGTTTGCTTAATGAGTCAGGTTTTAGTGAAATCAATACTTCTGCTTTCCTGGAGCTTTCAGGCAGTGTTGAGGCAAAAGTTGATGAGACTGAATCTCAGATTAAAAAATATGATGAGAAGAAAGAAAAGATTAATGGGAAGCTTGCAAAGATCAGTGAAAAGTGGGGTTCTTATATCAAGTCAAATGAAAGCAGGCTTTCGGGTGAGGCACAGAAGGCAGAGGCACCTTTGAGGTTTTCTGTGAGTGATAATGCGTTTATTGTCAATGGATGGGTTCCTGCAAAAAATTTTGAGAACATGTCCAAAAGACTACAGGATGCAAGTGAGGGAAAACTATATATCAAGAAATATGATGATGTTGGAAATGCGCCGATTGAGCTTGAGAACAAGGGACCTGCCAAGTCGTTCGGTTTCTTCATGGACCTTTATTCACTGCCATCTTACAAGGAAATAGACCCTACTTTTTTCATGTTTTTGATGTTCCCTGTCTTTTTCGGGTTCATGCTCGGCGACTGGGGATACGGTGTGCTTACACTAATCCTATTCACACTGCTTAAAATCAAGATCCCGAAGGCGAAATCTATTTTGAATGTGCTGATAATTGCATCTATATCAACGATTATTTTCGGGCTTTTGTATGATGAATTTTTCGGTATTGAACTGTTCCATGAGATGGGGATACATTTTCCGCATCTTTTGACGAGGTCTAACAGTGCCGGTGCAAGTATGCTGACTGTCTATGCGCTCGGCCTGGGCATACTTCATATTACTGCAGGGTATCTGGTCGGGTTTGTTAATGAGTTGAGGGAGCATGGGCTGAAAGCTGCTATCTTGGAAAAACTTAGCTGGATTGTTTACATGGCAGGGTTTTTTCCTGCGATTCTCGGATTTTTCGGGATGATCCCGTCTGTTCCGTCTTTTTGCTATGTGCTGCTTGTCCTGGGTATTGTAATGATTGTGTGGGGCGAGGGCATCAAAGGTGCTCTTGAGCTGATATCGCCGCTCACAAATGTATTGAGTTATGCGCGATTGATGGCTGTCGGGCTTGCATCGGTCATTCTTGCAGAAGTTGTAAATGAGATGGCGCACCCGATGTTCCAGGCAGGGGTGGCAGGTGCTATCATGGGCATGGTTGTGCTTGTTTTCGGGCACAGCATAAATATATGCCTTGGATTGATGTCGCCATTTATACACTCGATGCGATTACATTATGTTGAATTTTTCCTTAAGTTTTACCATGGGGGCGGGAAAAAATACCTGCCTTTCGGGCAAAGGGAAAGTTAATTAAAATGAATGATTTGGAGGTAATTAATATGGAAACATTAATAAGCGATGTTGGTATGAAGGCTGTTGGCGCTGCACTTGCCATAGGGTTTTCTGCTATTGCTGCTGCTATTGCAGAGAAGGATATAGGTGCTGCAGCAGTCGGGGCTATGGCTGAAAAAGAAGAACTTTTTGTTAAAGGGCTGATTATGACTGTACTGCCTGAGACAATTGTGCTTTTCGGATTCGTTATTGCATACCTGATACTTGGATTATAATATATACGATGAAAGGCGCAGGGTATCTGCGCCTTTTATCTTTTCTGAGTATAGTTAAAGTCGTTACTAAATCATAGGATAATTGTGAAAATTGGAGAATCCTAAGCTTTTTCATAATGAAAAATCAGGGAATCTGTGTGCGATTGGGTAATTCCAAGCTTTTTCGCAATGAAAAATGGACAAATTTAACCAAAACCCAAGAGATGTTAACTATCCGGGCGAATTTCAAAGATTCGCTGGATCATAAAAATCACAAAGTGATTTTTAAGGATATGGGAAAGTCATATCACCCAAAAAG
>DAOVYR010000149.1 GCA_030635525.1 Candidatus Nanohalarchaeota archaeon
GGGTCCATTATGGCTATTGATGCGCTGTTATGGACGCGCAAATGCCCGGCATCCTCCTTTTGCTCATTGCGGTATCGCCTGCCGATAGAAAAAAGTGTTATAGGATACTCATGCTTGTCCTGCATTGCTGCAAGTGTGTGGTACCATGTGCCTGTCATGTGGCTTCTGAAAGTCTGCTTGGTCGGCTCTGCTGTCAGGTTTTTTAGCTGGCCGAACAGGTCGATTATTGCTGTTGCCTGCTCGGTTTTTATGTCCAGTTTTGTGACAAGCTCTTCTGTGAAGTCGTCTCCCTCGATGTTTCCTTTTTTGTATTCGCGCAGTATGTCTTTTAATGTGTCTATTTTGATATCTTTTGCGATATTTTTGATTTTTGCGATCATGGTGTCGTCAAGGCCGATTTCAGGTCTTGGAAGTTTTGCTATGTAGAATGCGCGATCAAGTATTACTGCTGCCTCAGGCCCGTATTGGCGGTAGACATCTTCCTCAGGGATGATTGTCATGTTCTCGACTTCGTCAAACCCCATCTCGAGAAGTATGGATCTTAAGTTGTTTACGGTTTTGGGAAGTATGTGCTCTTTTCCCTGCTTTTGTTCAAATGTAAATTTTTCCTGCGGCGGCAGTTCAAACTGGGCAGAGGTCTCAAGCCATGTCTTTTCAAAGTCTTTTTTTGCCTGCTCTTTTATTTTTTTGATTTCTATTCGCATGAGTATTATTTAATCCAGAATATATTTATAAAGTGTTGTTTTTTTTTGGATTTTCCGGGAATTCGTCCGGGCAGGGCTTTAGAATTCGTTAGTGGCTTTCTTGAAGATGTTTACAGCCTCTGATGCGCTCGTGATAAAAGCACGCAGGTCTTTTGGATTTACCCTCCTGCCTGATGTGTAGACAATGATAGTGTTTTTATCTGTTTCAATGTTAATTGTGCCTGTTCTTTTTTCAAAATAGTGCAGGATATCTGGTGTGAACAGTTTTCTTATTGCGGTTTCATCCGGCCCTTTCAGGAGGTATCTCTTTGAGAACTCAGGATTGCGATCAAAATCAATGTCTTTGTAGCCAAGCATGTCGCCTATCTTATGAAAGAATGATTCCGGACCCAGCGAGAATTTCGGGAGGTCCGTGTCATGGACTTGCGCGCTGGCAACAGTTTGAGAGTATAGTTAAGGTCGTTACTAAATGGACAAACCTATCCAAAAACCAAGAGACCTTAATCTATATGGTGAAGACATTAGTTCCAAAAGTTAGGTCTTCAACTATAAGTATGCGAACTTCTGCCGCCGCCTACTGTATAGTTGTAATCGAAAACTGTCCAGCGGAAGCGGTTCATCTCGCCTTTCATGATGTTGTATGCCTTTCGCCCATATCCTTTTTTGAAAATGGTCATGTCTCCTATTGCGGATGGCAGATTCGCATCTTTTTTGGGGCTGAAAGAGAAGCCCATCCTGCTTGCGGCTGTTTTTAGCTCTTCTCGTCTCTTTTTTTCTGACCAGAGGACTAATGCAATTATGGATAAAATGATTGCTGCTATCAGAAGAATCAGGTATGGTATCATTGATATCATCTTATTGTGTAACTGAGTAGGTGCCTATTGGTTTGCGGCATATAGATGCTTTTTGTTTTTTTGTATATCTGCTCTGTTATTTCAAATTCATAGAGCATAAGAAGTCACGCACTTAAAGTTCGAAATGCTTGTCGAAATCATTAATGTTTTTGAAATGGATGCGCTTATCCTTTTTTTCAATGTTTTTAAGTTTTTGCAGGTAACCGGGATTAGGTGTCTTATGAATGTCTGTGCCCTTCTCAATTATCATGATTTCTACTTTTGACATTATTATCTCCTATTCCTGCTTGTTGACAAAAACAGTCTGAGTTGGATACGCAAATTCTATTCCTTCTTTTTCGAATGCCTCTTTGATTGCGAAGTTTATGTCCTGCTGGATATCCATATATTTGTTGTAGTCGCTTGTGTCGATATAATAGACTACCTCAAAGTCCAGGCTTGATGATGCGAATTCCTTGAAGTGGACCCTGTTCAGTTCAGCCAGATCGATTTTATCAAATATGGCAGGCATTATTTTCAGTATTTTTTTAAGTTTTAAAGATGGCGTTTCATAGACTACCCCGAGTGTGAAAACAACTCTTCTTTTTTGCATTTTTTTGTAGTTATTGATTCTTGTTGAGGTGAGATCTTTGTTTGAGACGACAAGTTCCTGGCCCTGCAGGGTCTGTATTCTTGTGGTCTTTATGCCTATTTTTTTGACTGTACCCATATCTTTCCCGATGATGATGAAGTCGCCTACGCGGAACGGCTTGTCAAAATATATTGAAAATGAGGCAAAGATATCTGTAAGGACATTCTGCAGGGCAAAAGCAATAGCGATTCCTACTATGCCCATGCCTGCTATGAGTGTTGTAACTTCGTAGCCCAGGTTTGATAGAACTATAAGAGATGCAATGAGCCATATGATTCCTTTTAAAAGGCCGCTCAGGAAATCTATTACAGATGTGTCTATCTGCTTTTGCTCTCTTTGCCTTCTCTTGATCAGTTTTTGGGTGGTGAAATTGATTGCGGTCAGGATGGCGCCGGTTGCGTAATAGACCATTGCGATGAATGCTGCAGTGTCCATGAAAGAATCAATTGCGCCGCTAATTCCGGATGATTTTACGGCAGCGTAAAGCGCTATGAAGATGTAGAATGGCCAGTGGACGTCATCTATTATTTTTATGAGCATGTCGTCAATGTCTGTTTTTGTCCTTTGGAATAGTTTCTTTAGTTTGCTGATAATCACGAATTTGAAAAATTTCAGGACAATGTATGTTGATATGAAGACAACTATCGGCACCAGAAACTGGTCTTCTATGTAATTGTTTGAAAGGGTGCTCGTTATGATTTCTGTACTATTGAATGCCATAATATATTACATGAATTTTCAATTATTTAAAAGTGAAATTATTCGTTTTTTGAGGATTGTGGGCGAAAGGTTTAAATAACATTACGCATAATAATGCATAATGGTGCGCCCACGAAAACAAAGAATCGTTGATTATGAGCCCATAGTGACGTATTTCAAGCCGAGGGGGATTCCTTTGTCTGAACTTGATGAGGTTGTCCTGACTGTTGACGAACTTGAATGCATCAGGCTCAGTGAGTTGTGCAAAATGAACCAGACACATGCGGCGCACAAGATGGGCTTTCATCAATCGACATTCCAAAGGACTCTTGCAGAAGCAAGACAAAAGATTGCGGATGCGATTGTCAATGGAAAAGCAATAAGTATACAAGGAGGTGTATATACTATGCCAGGTGGAAACGGACAAGGACCTGCAGGATTCGGCAGAGGAATGGGCCAAGGCCGCGGTGCAGGATTTGGCGGTGCGCCCGAAAAGTGCAAGTGCCCTGCGTGCGGACACGAAGAGCCGCATACGAGAGGACAGCCGTGCGTACAGATGAAATGCCCAAAGTGCGGAGCGCAGATGACAAGAGGATGAATATACAATAAAAAAAGGTGAAAGATATGCCAGGTGGAGACAGGACAGGACCGAGAGGAGAAGGACCTATGACCGGGAGAGGATTGGGTTATTGTGCAGAAGGCAGCAGGGCACCCATGAGGGGCGCTTTTGGTATGGGCCAGGGCAGAGGATTTGGTCGCGGTAGAGGTTTTGCGCGCGCAATTCCCCCAAACACTGCGCCTTTAGCGCAGGAACTCTCAAAAGAGCAGCAGACGAAAAATCTGGAGCAGCAGAAAGCTGCAGCAGAACAGAGACTGAAAGAGATTGAAAGACAGCTTGAAGACCTAAAAAAGTGAGATGTCTGTTCACTGGTGGCAGCGGAGTGTTGAGATTTTACTCCACTGCAAGCAGTGATATAATAATAATCAAAAATGTATAATTAGAAATGATAAAA
>DAOVYR010000141.1 GCA_030635525.1 Candidatus Nanohalarchaeota archaeon
CTCGCCGTCGGCTCATCCAAAAGAAGAACCTTAGGATCAGTTGCAAGCGCCCTCGCCACAAGAACCCTCTGCCTCTCACCCCCCGAAAGATCCCCGATCTGCTTATCCCGCAGAGAAAGCGCATCAACAGTCTCAAGCGCATCCCTCGCAAAGCCCCTATGCACGTCATCAGACCCGCGAAGACACTTACCTGGCGCAAGCCTCCCCATCATCACAACATCCCACACACTAGCCGGAAACTGCCTGTCAAAAGAACTGTGCTGCGGCACATACCCGATAAGATGCCTATTCGCAACAGGCCTCTCACCAAAAACAGAAACCTGGCCGCTATCCGCCGTAACAAGCCCGAGAATCACCTTAAGAATAGTCGTCTTCCCGCCGCCATTAGGCCCGATGATTCCAAGAATCTCATTCTCATATACAGAGAGATTGACATTCTCAAGCACAGAAGCATCATCGTATCTGACACATACATTCTCAAGACTCACAGCAACTTTCTTCATATCATTACATATTGTCCGCGAAACTTTTAGAAACAATCCTAAGATTCCCTATATAATCCCTCGCAAGCGCATCAACAGCCACGACATCTCCCCCGATTTCACGCGCAATAACCCCTGCGCTCTTCGCACTGAACTGCGGCTGCACAAAAACAACCTTGATCTCATTATCGCGCGCAAACTCAATCAACTCCGAAACATCCGCACTGCTCGGCTCCTTCCCCTCGATCTCAATCGGAACCTGCAAAAGATCATAATCCCGCGCAAAATATCCCCACGCCGGGTGAAACACCATAAACTTACCTCTGGATACCCCAAGAAGCGCATCATCCATCTCCCTGTCAACCATATCAAGCTCAAGTGCGTACTTCGCATGCATCATAGAATAATACTCTTCATTCGCACCATCCGCCTCAACAAGTCCCGCGTAAATATTGTGGACCATGACCTTCGCATTCCTGGCAGAAAGCCATATATGCGGATCATTATCAACAACTTCAATACCGAAAGAGCAGTCAACCACAACCATATCCTTATTCATCTCCCTGATTTTATCCATCCACACACTCTCAAACGGTATTCCTGACCCGACCATAACATACACATCCGCATCACTCACATCCCGAAGCTGGCTTGCAGTAGGCTCATAAGTGGCAGGGCTTGAACCCGGTGGAATCATAACCGAAACATCCCCCACATTATCCCCTCCGACATTCTCAACAAAATCAGCCAGCGGCAAAATACTGACAACAACCTTAAGCTTGCCCCCGTCTTCCTGAGTGGCATCCGGCGCAGCGCATCCGCAAACAAAAACAATAGCAACCAGAACAATCCAAATAATCATTCTCACATACATATTTATCATATCTGCTCGCTCAATATTTAATCTTTATACAATCAGCAAAAAACCACGCCTAACAAAACCTCTCCCGGACAATCACTTCCGCAATCTCGACCGCATTCAGCGCAGCCCCCTTAAGCAACTGATCCCCGCACACAAAAAACTCAAGACCGCGCTCACCGAACACAAGATTCTGCCGGATCCGTCCGACTTCCACATCAAATTTCTCCGTAGCAGTCAAAGGCATAGGATAGACATTATTCTGGATATCGTCCTTGACCACAATCCCCGGAGTCTCATCAAACAGCTTGCGCACATCATCTGCATTGACAGGCTTCTCAGTCTCAACAACAATACTCTCAGAATGCGCCCTCATAGTCGGGATCCTCACACACGTACATGACATAGCAATGCCATCATTCCCGAAAATCTTATGCGTCTCCCACACAACCTTCATCTCTTCCTTGGTATACTTATTATCCTGAAATACATCAATATGCGGGATAACATTAAAAGCAATAGGATGCGAAAAGACCTCATTGTGCGCTTTCTTGCCCCCAAGCACCCGCCCGGTCTCCTCCCTCAGCTCAGCCATCCCCCCGTTCCCGGCCCCGCTCGTAGCCTGGTAAGTAGAGATAATGACCTTCGAAAGCCCGTAATTCTTATAGATCTGGTAAAGAGGAATAGCCGCAATCGCAGTAGTGCAATTCGGATTGGCAATCAGCATAGAATCACCAATAGCAGAACCATTGATCTCAGGAACCACTAACGGGACATCATCCTCATACCTAAACGTAGACGAATTATCAACAACAACACAATTGGCCTTTGCAGCTTTAGGCGCATTCTCGCGCGGCCACCCCCCGCCAATCGCAAAAAACGCGATATCCAGCTCAGAATAATCAGCCGCGTCCGCATTCTCAACACAGATTTCACCAAGCGGCGTCTCAATCTTTTTCCCGACAGACCGTATGGATGCATACAGCCTCAACGACTCAATCGGAAACTTCCGCGCAAACAATACCTTAAGTAGCTCCCTGCCAACAACCCCTGTCGCCCCCAGAATCCCGACTCTCAATTTATTCACACACATCACCCATAATTCAATCATACCTGCACTTAGGGATCTTCCCTGTCCTGCAATAAGCCTCAAAATGCTCAAGCCACTTAGGATGCATACCATAAGCACCCACAAACTTAACAAACTTCGTAAGCTGCTCAACAGTCTCTGCTTCAAGATTATGCTCAATAGTACACGCACTCCTCTCAGCCACATCAGGAGGTACAAGAATAATCTTCAAAAACGCCTTGATAGTCTCATGCCTGACCATCACCGTCTTACCGACAAGCTCCCCCTTTTTTGTAAGCATGATCCTCCCGTATGGTTCATACACAACATACCTGCACTTATCAAGCTTTCTTAGCATCTCCGAAACAGACGGTGATTTGATTGTAAGCCTGCGCGCAATATCTGTCACGCGCACCTCTTTATCCTTAGAGAGCGCATAGATTGCCTCGAGATAATCCTCCATATTCCGTGTAAGTTGCATAAACACCAGCATCTAATCTATACAACCTAAAAATTAATAAATACGTCGCCTGCTCTCTTCTTCACAAACAAGACCGCCGATTATTGTCGCTACAATAATTGTCATGACAATAAACTATGAATTCATAAACCGCAAAATTATCTAATCTCTTATCCCCATCAAACCAAAAACACAAGCGTCCTGTGAAAAACATAAATATAGATAAGCGACCGGGGAAACACCTTCAAAAAAGCCATTGGCCACGGGTAATCCTCCCCGTACTTATGCCAGAACATCTCCAGAAACTCCCCGATATAAGTAGCAACAACACACTTAATCATAACATCCGAAATAGGGATATACGGGATGACAAGCGCAAGAAACGAAAAAAGAAAAATTCTCTCATACTCAAGCGCATCCTGATTCCCATTAGGAAACATCACCGCAACCACATACGTGCAAAGCACAATCAATACCCCAATCCATGGGTGAAACAAAACCGACCCAAGCACCGCCCCCATAAGCGAAAAATCAAGCCCTATATACACAGGCAAATATGATTGCACAACAAGCGCAACAGCCCCGAGAGCCACAAGCAAAGGCACAAGAATCACCGCCTTTGGCGAAACCATATACAAAAAAGGCAGAAGCACAAGCAACCCCAACATTATCGGACTTGAACAAAAATCCTTCATCCGAATACTAATTCTCCTGACCCATTCATGCGTGACACCACTCCCGAAATTAGCCTCCTCTGCCCTCGTATTCATATAATGAAACGCGCCAAAAACACCCGAATATTTCTTTGCCCCCGCACGTTCATCCTTCTTCCTGTCTTCCGCCTTCTGCAGAGTACCAACATCTCGTCCACCAGCATTAACATTTAACCTGGACTCCCTTTCAAAAGACACCTTACCAGAACGATTTTTTTCCTCCCGCGGACTGCCGCAAATCCACTTCACAATCAAATCAATAATTTTTCCAAACATTCTTAGGAACACCTAACATTAAATCAAAACCAAAACATAAAATCATTACCAAAAACCCCTAAACAAACCCAAGCAAAAGCCCGCCCTGGTACACAATCACCGCGCAGACCCACGCAACAACACACGTATACACAACAACAAACAAAGGCCACTTCCA
>DAOVYR010000169.1 GCA_030635525.1 Candidatus Nanohalarchaeota archaeon
CAAAAACAAAGACAATACGAAAAAGAAGAAAGTGGCGTATGATCCCAAAGTCAGGGAGCCAATACTTCAGCAGTTCTGGGAAAAAGAGCAGATATACCGGTTTGATAAGGATAGCAAAAAACCGGTCTTCAGCATTGATACGCCACCGCCGACAGTGTCAGGAAAGATGCATCTGGGTCACGCGTTCTCATACAGCCAGGCAGATTTCATTGCAAGGTACAAACGCATGAGAGGCCATAACGTATTCTACCCCTTCGGCTTCGACGACAACGGGCTTGCTACTGAGCGCTATGTTGAAAAGAAAGAAAAGGTACGCTCAACCCATATGCCGCGCAGGGAATTTGTTGAGCTGTGCCTTAAGTCTACAAAAGATGCAGAGAAAGTTTTGAAAGATTCCTGGTCGCGCTTAGGCGTCAGCCCTGACTGGAATATCACTTACCGCACAATAGACCCGGACTGCCAGAGGACATCACAATTATCATTCATCAAACTTTATGAGATGGGCAGGGAATACCAGAAAGAGGCCCCCACAATTTGGTGCCCGAAGTGCCGGACTGCGATTGCGCAGGTGGAGCTCGAAGATAAAGAGTTTGCATCCACATTCAACGACATAATATTCAAATTTGAAGACAACACAGAATTGACAATTGCAACAACAAGACCGGAATTACTTCCAAGCTGCGTTGCCGTATTTGTCCACCCGGACGACAAAAGATACAGAAAACACATAGATAAAGATGTAGTCGTACCGCTTTTCAATCAGAAAGTAAAAATACTTGCAGATAAAAGAGCTGACCCTGAAAAAGGAACAGGCGCAGTCATGTGCTGCACATTTGGTGACCAGACAGACATAGAATGGTACAAGGCGCATAACCTTGAGATGAAGATATCCATCACAAAAGACGGGTACATGAATGAGAATGCAGGCAAATACAAAGGCATGACAATAAAAGATGCGCGCAAGAGCATAATCGAGGATCTTAAGAAGAGTCAGTTGCTTACTGCTGAGAAGGATATCACACACGCAGTCAACATACATGAAAGGTGCGGCACTGAAGTGGAAATACTGAACACAAAACAATGGTTCATCAAATACCTTGACCTCAAAGAAGAGTTCATCAAGGCAGGCAGGAAAATCAAGTGGTATCCAGAGTACATGCGCATCCGCTATGACAACTGGATAAACGGTCTGGCGTGGGACTGGTGCATATCGCGCCAGAGACATTTTGGTGTGCCGTTCCCTGTGTGGTACTGCAAAAAGTGCGGTGAGACCATCGTTGCTGATATTTCGGATTTACCTGTAGATCCGCTTGAGGACAAGCCAAAAAATGCGTGCAAGTGCGGCTCAAATGAATTTGAGCCAGAAAAGGATGTGCTTGATACATGGGCAACGTCGTCGCTTACACCCCAGATCGCACTTAAGTGGCAGAAAGATGATAAATTCTTCAGAAGCATGTATCCCATGGATTTGCGACCACAAGCGCATGACATCATCACGTTCTGGCTGTTCAACACCGTTGTAAAAGGGCTTCTTCATGAAAAAGAGATACCATGGAAAAACACAATGATATCCGGGCATGCTCTTGACCCAAGAGGAAAAAAGATGTCAAAAAGCAAAGGAAACGCAATTGACCCTATAGCGACAATCGGGAATCATTCCGCAGATGCCCTGAGGTTCTGGGCAGCAGGCTCAAAACTGGGCGATGATCTGGCGTATCAGGAAAAAGACCTTATCACAGGCAGGAAATACATTGTGAAACTCTTCAACGCTACCCGATTTGCGATGATACATCTTGAGAACTATAAAGTATCGAGACCAGAAAAACTTACGACAATCGACAGGTGGGCGCTTTCTAAACTTAACAGGCTTATTAAGCTGTCAACAGAGGAATTTGAAAGATATGAGTACACAAAATCAAAGTCCGAGACAGAAAAGTTCTTCTGGCAGACATTCTGCGACAATTATCTTGAGCTTGCAAAAGACAGGCTTTATAATCCGGAAAAATATGATAAGTATGAGGTTGAGTCTGCCAGGTATACTTTATATCAATTGTTGATTACGCTTCTGAAACTTATTGCGCCGGTTATGCCCCACATCACAGATGAGATTTACCAAAAGCATTTCAGGGACAATGAGAAAGAGGTCAGTATCCATGTTTCTGCATGGCCCAGGTATGATGGGGCGATGATTGATACAGAGTCAGAGAAAGCAGGGGAACTTGCCGTGAAGATAATAAGCGTTGTCAGGCAGTATAAAAGCGAGCGCAAGATGCCTTTGAATACAGAACTTGATGCAGTATCGATAGATGTAGCAGAAGACATCTCACCAGTAGAGAAAGATATAATGAGCACAATGAAAATCAGGAAGATAGTGTGTGAGAAAGTTAAGAACGCAGATATTGAAATTGATAGCATCAGGGTAAAAGTCTGATTTATTCGCTTGCGCCGTCGTTTGAGTGGTCGCGCCTGAATAAAATGACGATTATCGTCGCAATCATTGAGCACAAAATCAATACCCAGTACCATTTATCCATTTTTATCACACATGATATTTGTTTTCACATTTAATAAGTTTAGTTGTCCTGCAAAATTTCATCTCTTGCAGTAACCATGTTTTTTAGTTTCGCAAATGCTATTTCTCTTGTCAGGTTCCTCATACCGCAGTCCGGGTCGATAATGAGTTGTCTGGCAGGGAGAGCATCAAGCGCTTTTTTGATCCTTTCTTTTATTACCCCGACAGGCTCAATCGTCCTGTCCTCAACACTGACGCATCCGAAACCGAGTTTCTTGTCAAACTTGTACTCTTTTAGCAAATCGATATTTTTAGGATACGCAACAAATTCAAGATCAATAATATCTACCTTATACTCAAGCAGGTCCATGAATATATTTTTTACATCACCGCATACATGAAGAGATAAAGGCACATCCAGATTTTTCGCAAGCTCATGAATCATATCCTTTGCCTTTGGCAAATACTCAACAGAAAGAAACGGTTCATCAAGCTGTATCATATCTACACGGCCATTTATTTTTCTAAACTCTTCTTTCAGAACATCAACAAATGCCCATGATGCTTCTTCATCATTTTTGTAATATTTGTTTTCACAGTTCCTTGCAAGAGTATAGGGACCAGTAACAACCCCTTTTATTTTTACATCTTTTGCAGCCAGAGATTTTACAAAAGCCATATCTTTTGCAATTATCGAACCCTTCCTTTTTATCTCACTGACAATCTGCGGCCTTCGACCATTCATTGTGATCCCATGGCAGCGCGACGCAACAAGAGATACTATATCTCCCCTAACCTGGCCGTCTGAAATCAGGTCTATGCCTGC
>DAOVYR010000086.1 GCA_030635525.1 Candidatus Nanohalarchaeota archaeon
CTCCATATCTCTATCCGGTCATCAAACATCTTTATGAGGATGGATTCCCTGTTATTATAATCTCTATGCACAACAGCATTTATTATAGCTTCTTTTAATGCTTCTATAGGATACTCTGTCTTTATGTCTGTATTGAATCCCTTGGGAGTATATGCGGTTCGAATATTTTTTAACATAAATTTCTCTGCATTATCAACTATAGTTGAAGACATAACATTTTGGACAAATGTCTTCACCATATAGATTAGCACCTCTTGATTATTTGTCAAATTTGTCTATTTAGTAACGGCGCTAACTACAATACAAAAACATCACCCTCAAGATCTGCCCGGTCAATCCACATACTAACATCCAGGCCTTTGTACCTGTCTGCCCTTATAATCGTATGCGGCAACTCTAAAGAGGGGTGTTTTCCAAATAAGGCAATCCCTGCTATTGTCGGTATTAACTTATCATCTATCTCTGTGACAAAATTTTCTTTTTTCAATAAATCATGGAAATGTGCATCCTCTAACTGCCCGGTCAATCTGCTTTCTTTAAAATACGCTTTAATCATATCTAAATTCAGATCATCTAATGTTGCGTTATCAACAGGATATATGTCCTGCGACTTTGAGGAACCCTCCCTGTAAAGCCTTGCTATCTCTTCTTTATTGGCAGGCATATTTGATGAGCCAATCCTTACTCTTGGAACATACTCGCCGCGAACAAAATAAGGTGTATCTTCTCCCTTCGGGCAGTGGATAACAACGAAATCTTTGCATTGATACTTCACAAATTCAATTTCAGGCTCCTTATCAAGTTTGCACCAGTGCCTGATTATCTGGACAAATTTATGTTCCTGTTCCTGCGGCTCCTTTAACCCTACCGGTTTTCTATTATCATCAACGCCTACGATGACTTTCCCGCCGCGGGAATTATAGAAAGCAGTAACTAATTGAGCTATCTTCTTTGAGTCAGACAATTCCAGCTTAAAATCCATGTCCTTATTTTCGTTTTGTGAAAGCAACTGCTTAAACTCTTTTTCATTCATTTTTCATCACGTATAAATTTATGGCCGGTCGATGAAAAAGCTTGGAATTTCCCTGCATCACAAACATTCCATGATTTTTCATCACTTTACATCAATATGTTCATCTGAATATGTAATTCAACTCTTTTATACTTACCAATGCGCATTAATATATCTCCTCTTTCATGCGCAGGTTCTCCTTGAATTCAAGAGTCTCTGGCTTAGAAGTTTGCTGATTTCCATGATAATTGTCTGCGCCGCGGATTTATATCTAATTGCTGGATGCAACCGCCTCTCAAACATCCCGTGACCCCCCCCTTTACATAAAGCACATCACCTACCCCCCGCAAAAAACTATATAAAACAATTCACCCCATAATTCACCCTATGATAACCTACTCCTTCACAACCCTTGTGACCGACCGCATAAACACCCTCACAGACGGCTACTTCGCAGGAACCCAGCTCCAGTTCATAGCAGCCCTCGCAGTCCTTGCCCTCTTCCTCATACTCGCGAAACTGGCAGACATGATCTTCGAAAAGATATTCCTGAGGCTCGCATCAAAAACCCGCACAGAGATAGACGACAAGATACTCGCCGTACTGAAGACCCCCGTATTCCTGACAGTGGCGCTCATCGGCATAATAATATCATTTGGCATGATAGCCGCACTCGGGACATACATGGCGACCGTCATCAACATAATAAAGACGCTCCTCATCATAATCTGGACCTCCGCATCCGTAAAGATAGCGACAATATTCATCCGTGACATCGTAGGCCAGGCAGCCTCAAAAACCAAATCGACCCTTGACGACGAGATGCTCCCCCTCTTCAGCAACCTTGCAAAAGTCATAATCTTCTTCATAGGGATCATGATGGCCCTCAGCGTCTGGAACATAGAGATAACCCCCATACTCGCATCAGCAGGCATAGCCGGATTTGCAATAGCATTCGCCGCAAAAGACACACTATCCCACCTATTCGGCGGCATCTCAGTCTACTTCGACAAGCCCTTCAAAGTCGGCGACAGGATACAGCTCGACAGCGGCGAATACGGCGACGTAAAAGAGATAGGCATCAGGAGCACAAGAATACTCACACTCGACGAGACCCTGATTGTGGTGCCAAACGACACCATCGCCAACTCAAAGATAGTAAACTACCACGCACCCCGCTCCCGCATGAAAGTGAAATTAAGAATCGGCACGAGCTACGGCTCAGACGTCGCAAAAGTCAAAAAGACCCTGTTGAAGATCGCAAACAGCATCCCCGAAGTAAAAGAAAATCCAAAACCCATAGTCCTCTTCATCGAGCACGGTGACTTCAGCCTCAACTTTCTTTTGATCACATGGGTAGACAACCCCGGACTGAAAGGGACCGTAACAGACCAGCTGAACATGGGCATCGACAAAGAATTCAAAAAAGAAGGCATAGACATACCCTTCCCCACCCAGACAATATACACAGTAAAATAGGCGATAACATGACAACAAACACAGAATCACTGAATGCAGGAGACCTCAACCTGTCAGCACTGACACCGGGCGAGGAAAACGAGATCCTGAAAAACACAATAGACGACCTCAAAGCCGAGATAGACAAATACAAAACAGCACCATACGTCGTCGCCACAATCACAGACATACTGGACTCCGGCGAAGCAGTCATAAGGCTGAACACAGGCGACTTCTGCGTCAACGTCGCAGACAACATAAAGCACATGATAAAGCTCGACGACCGCGTACTGGTCGAGCAGAAATCACTCACCGTAGTGCGAAAGATCGGCATATCGAAACACTTTGACGTATCAAACTACATAATCTGCGAAAAACCCGACGTACAATGGAAAAACATCGGCGGACTGGATGATCAGATAAACGAGATAAAAGAAGTGATAGAACTCCCCCTCAAGAACCCCGGGATCTTCAGGAAAGTAGGCATAGAACCCCCGAAAGGCATGCTCTTCCACGGCCCCCCCGGCACAGGAAAGACCCTCCTTGCAAAAGCCGCAGCCGCAAACACAGACTCAACCTTCATAGAGATAGTCGGCTCCGAACTCGTCCAGAAATTCATAGGAGAAGGCGCAAAATTCGTAAAATCGATCTTCGCCCTCGCAAGAGAAAAGGCACCATCGATCATATTCATAGACGAGCTCGACGCGATCGCCGCAAAAAGAATAGAAGTCGGCACCTCAGGCGAAAGAGAAGTCCAGCGCACATTCATGCAATTCCTCTCGGAAATTGACGGCTTCAAGCACCTCGGAGACGTAAAAGTCATCGGCGCCACAAACCGCCTCGACATCCTCGACCCCGCAGTCATAAGACCCGGCAGGCTCGACCGTATCCTCGAAGTCCCCATCCCGGGAAAAGACGGGATAAGAGACATCTACAAGATCCACACATCAAAGATGCACCTCCAGAAAGACATAGATCTCGAAGAACTAGCAAAAGCAAGCAAAGGCCTCTCGGGCGCCCAGGTAAGATCAGTATGCACAGAAGCCGGCTACTTCGCGATAAGAGACAACCGCCACATCATAAGCGCAACGGACTTCACATCCGCCATAAAGAAAGTAAAAAGAGACGAAAAAAACCAGAACCACTACAGGATGTATGGATAACGCACAACCCAACCCCCTTTTTCTAAGCGCACCCGACCATAAGACATTTAAAGTTAACGGTCAAACTTTTCTAAAAGGTGATAACCCATGCCAGTATTCAGATGCTCAGAATGCGGAAACACAGTTGAAGAAGAAGCACCTCCGGAAAAATGCCCGTGCGGCGCAAAATTCAGCTTTGACGAAGTATTCGACTACGCTAACGAATCAGACGACAGCGAAGAAGACGACGACGAAAACACATTAGAGCCGGACGACGACGAAGACGAAACCTACTGAACCTAATTTTTTTTCTTTTTTATGATTCTTACAATCTATTTAAACTTTAGTCTGCAACAAACCTTATGCTCGACGAGACCACCTACAAAATAGCGATCTCCTCAATCATCCTCATAGTCGGCTTCATAATATCCAAGCTCGGCGAAAAGACAATAACATCCATCTGGCGAAAAAAATACAAAGCAAACCTCGAAAGAGTGCAGTTAGCCCACGTATACGGCCTTGCGATAAACATCATCTCAATCATAATCGCCTTAAGTTTTCTCAAGATCAACATAAAAGAGACAACCATTTTTGAGATTTATGCATACATCCCGTTCATCTTATCAATCATACTGCTGGGAGTACTGATAGTCCTCGTCGTAAAAGTGATATCCTATTTCCTGGACAAATTCATCTCCACAAGCGGCATAAAAAGCCTGATCAGAGAATATGGGCAGGAACAGGCCTTCTCAAACATACTGCATCTCCTCAGATACACCTTATACATCATATTCTCACTGATTGCACTGACATCACTCGGCATAGACATATCATCGACCGTCCTCTTCTTAAAAGGCATCCTGTATCCCCTGTTGATATTCGCCCTCGTCCTCCTGTTCGTGGGCATGAAGCCATTCATAGAAAACTACTTCGCAGGACTCTACCTTAAAAACATGAACTTCCTGAGAATCGGCGAGCAGGTCAAAATAAAAGAAGAGGCCTGTACGATCGAGGCACTGAAGACAGAAGGGCTCATCCTCAAATCAAAACACGGTTTCAGCGTATTTGTCCCATACAAAAAATTATACAACGAACAGCTTAAATACAGGGAGATAATATACGACCTGGCAACCCTTGAAAAAATAAAAAATCACTTCCTTGCACAGAACCCAAGCTACTGCGGGCCGGCATCTGCATCCATAGTCCTGAAGATATTCGGATACGACATCACGCAGGAAGAATTCGGCAGGATGGCAAAAACAATAGTACCTCCCCAGAAAAGACTCGACGGGGCAACAATCCCCGGTGGGACACACCCAAAAGACCTGATAAGCACAGTCGAAAGAATCACAGAAAACAAAGTGAAAGGCGCATGGGTAAGCATAGACAAGATAAACGACCTCAAGATCGAGCTAAAGACCTGGCTCGACAACAAGGCCTTGATAATCATTGACTACAAAAAAAGCTTCCTCTTTCCCGAAGCCAAAAAAGCCCACTACTCCGTCTGCTTCTCAGTAAGAGGAGACGAGATGGTAATACTCGACCCCAGCCAGAAAAAAGGCGGCGTATACTTCGCAGACATAAAAAAAGTATACCTCGGGATGAACACCTACTCAGAACTCCTGAAAGAAAAGAGAGGATACATTGTCCTTGCACCGAAAGGAACCACCGCATACCACCGCCTCGAAAAAGGCCTCATCTACTCAGACCCCGACCTCTACAACAACCTGAGCAACAGCCTCACAAAAGACCTGAACAGCTTAATCAGCCATGCAAGCAAACTGGAAGAGATCCTCCCGAAAAGCATAAAAAAAACAATAGAAGACCACAAAAGAAAAGAAAAAGTAACAAG
>DAOVYR010000134.1 GCA_030635525.1 Candidatus Nanohalarchaeota archaeon
AAAGATACTGCCGATAACAAACATAGGCAAAAAAGTAAGAACAAAATAAACAATCGTAAAATATTCTCCGTATATAAGCGCAGCAACCACCGGCAAAAGAAAAACAGGGCTGATATATTTAAGAACAATCCCGATATCACGAAACACAGCCTTCAGATTCATGCATCTATTTAGGTGCATGGCAGTTAATATAATTTGAGGACAGATACTACATTTCGGCAGCTAAATAAACATGATAATCGGTAACGATTACCTCATTTCAATCATCCTGTCTTTATCGGCAACCCACCTTCCCGAAGAGTTTATATGCACACAAGAGAATCAATCTATACCTTCCATGATATAGTCAATCCAACAATAATTGACCTTTGCGTTGGATTGCCATATAGTCAATAGATATTGATTTATATGAAATCAATCTGGTCTATAATTTGACGATTGACTATAGAAGTAAAGCATCGTGCAGATGAGAAATATGCGATTAAGCGCAAGAAAAATGCGCACAATCAAAAGTTCAGGGTACTAAACCCAAAAACTCATCTGCACCATGCACCCTCTATGATATGAGTTTGTTTTGTATGCAGGACCCTTTTTCTACGATTCCAAAAAAAGCGCATCATATATAAATTTAAGCACTACATCTGCCTCTTATGAGCTTTTATTTAGGTATCATGGACTCTCTTAAAGAGGATAAGATTCGTGTTAATGGTCTCGGGATAGAAAAATGGTATAATTCCATAAAGGACACTGACCGGATTGTAGCCACACTTGATATATGCAGAAACGACGAATCCTATGTGGGACAAAGTTATCTGGACCCTCCTGAGAATATGACCGATGAAGGGTATAAAAAAATTACAGATGATGAGTATGAGAAATATAATGGGATGAATCAAGGCGATTTTTTGAAAGAGTTAAACCAGTTGGCTGATTCAGAAGATACTGGAGACAATGTCCTTTTCAGAGCTATAATCCATGCATATTATTCCAAAGATATTTCAGATTGGCCGCACAAACACGAAGGAAATATTATTACAGAAGGAATTGAGAAGGACGATTGTGTATTATTGGTAGACAATCATGGTCAACGCAAATTGAATGGTTTTATAAAACAGATGATGGAAAAAAGACCACGAGAGATTTACATATTACGGGACGATCAACTCTATAATGTCTGTTTGGATACATATGAATTGCTTCAAAGCGAGGATAGTGTGTCAGAGGCGGATTTTAATACGGTTATCGTGGACATTTGTTCTTGTCATCCAAAAAATATAGATAAATATTTGGAAAAAATATTCTCAACAGTCAACACAGATAATGCACACGACATTGCCCTGAAAGCACCCCGGTTTGTAGTTGACCCCAGGATTGTCTTTGAGGCATATCCGATAACACTCTACGGAACAAGCCAATATCCCCAAAAGACCAAAGTAATATGCACTCCCAAATAACAAAGAAAACCAATCAAAGCTTCCTGCCGGTAATCCTCTCATACATGCGCACATAAAGCTCTGTCGTCTGCGCAATAACATCCGGTGGCAGCGCAGGAATATCCGGCTCAGGAAGCCCTTTTGCCCGCGCATCCTCAAGCTCAGAAAAATACCCTGTATTTCGATAATGCATGCGCACAAACTCTTTGGAAAGCTCATTGATCTTTCCTTCCTGCCACTTGTCCATGTCCCACCAGCGATCCTCATCAAGGGTTCCGAAAGTGTCGAGAAGCATTATGTTCCTGTTTTCGTCCATGCCGAATTCTTTTTTGCCGTCAACGTGAATGAGATTATTTGCAGCAGCAACTTCTGCAATTATCTTGTCAATCAAAAGAACAATATCCTTGATTTTTGAGAGTTCTTCTATGCTCAGACCGGAAATCTCAAGCGCCTCCTCTTCTGTCAGCTTCCTGTCCACTGGCTCGAGCTTGGTCGTAAACTCAATCATGGGTTTCGGAAGTTTCTCCCCGTATTTTGGTGTATGGCCTGGCTCGAACCCAAGCATCTCACCGGTAATCTCTCCGCGCAGGATCTTGTCATTAAGCGACCCTGCAATATAATGCCTGCAAATCACCTCAAGAGGTATTAGAAAGTTGCGGGTGTCACCAGTCATTTTGTAATAATCATGAATTACGTTTACGCGCTTGACGCGCATAACATTAGCTGCCGGCGACGAGATATAATGAGTCTTCACACCCAGCTCACGAAGTTTCTCGAACCAGAAAACCGAGGTCTTGTTAAGCGTTTCACCCTTTCTCGGGATACTGCTTGGAATAATCTTGTCAAACACAGAAATCTGGTCAGTAAACCTGAACTCAAGCTCGCGCCCGTCCACCTCATAGACTTCCTTGACTTTCCCCTTCGTAATCAGTTTCATAATACAAATAATGGTACCATAAATTTATATTTATGAATCACAGAGGATATTTAAATTTTTGAAATCTTTTTGTATTGATAATCAAAAAGAGGTGTTTAGAGCATGAACGTAAAAGAGATAATCGATCAGGTAAAAGATACAGTAGCAACCCACGACCAGTGGAGAGGAAAAGAATGCATAAACCTCATCGCCTCAGAAAACGTCATGAGCCCGCTTGCATGGAAACTCTATAATTCTGATTTCGAGCACAGGTATGCAGAAGGCATGCCCCACAAGAGATACTACCAGGGATTGTCTTATGTTGATGAGGTTGAGAGTGCGTGCATTGAGATGGGTAAAAAGCTCTTTGGTGCGCAATTTCTCGACGTAAGGCCAATATCCGGCTGCCTCTCAATCCTCATCCTTTTAACCTCTTTTGCGAAGTACGGGGATCATTATGTGGCTCCAAGCGTACCGGCAGGCGCGCACATAAGCCAGGCAGAATTCGGCGCAGCAGGCATACGAGGCCTTGAGGTAAAACACATGCCACTAAACGAAGAAGAGATGAACCTCGACATAGACAAAAGCAAAAAAATAATACTTGAGCATAAGCCAAAACTTGTCAACGCCGGCGGGACAATATTTCTTTTCCCCCACCCGTTAAAAGAGCTAAGAGAAGCAGCAGACGAGGTAGGCGCGGTGCTGACTTATGATGGCTCTCATGTGCTTGGGCTTATTGCAGGCAAACAGTTTCAGGATCCTTTGCGCGAAGGGGTTGACGTGGTCGGCGCATCAGCCCACAAGACATTCCCCGGTCCGCAGGGCGGCATGCTTTTCGGTAATGGTGAGGAGCATTATAAGAAGATAAAGCCGAAGATTTTTCCTGCTTTAGTATCCAACCATCATCTCCACAGGCTACCTGCACTTGCTGTTACAATGGCTGAGATGATTGAGTTTGGTGAGGATTATGCCAGGCAGGTAATTAAGAATGCGCAAGCGCTTGCGCAGTCACTGCATGAGTACGGGTTTTCTGTTCTTGCAGAGAACAAGGGGTTTACTAAATCGCACCAGGTTATTGTTAATGTCAATGATAAGGGCAGGGGTGCATGGTGCGCAGAGACACTTGAAAAGGCGAATATAATCCTTAACAAGAATCTTTTGCCGTGGGATGATGTGAATACTTCGCAAGATCCATCGGGGATAAGGATAGGTACTGCTGAGATGACGCATTTTGGTATGAAGGAGCCTGAGATGAAGTATGTTGCAGAGTTGATAAAGCGCGTTGTGGTAGATAAGGTTGATCCTGCGCGCGTAAAAGAAGATGTGAAAGAGTTCAGGAAAGATTTTGTTGATGTGAAGTACTGTTTCAGTTGATAGAATCTACCAACAACAAAAACATAATTTTTTATTTATCAACAAACAATTGGTCTTTATGCTCCCGCACAAAAATCTTAGCGTACAGGTTCCAAAACACAATGGAAACATCAAACTGGATAAGGGCTTTTTTGTTATTGATGTGGATCATGACAAAAAAGATATACAGGTCCAGTATTTCGAAGCTGTTAGGACAGACAAGAAAATAAAGTCAGGCAAGCTAAGAATGGTCTTCAGGGGAGAAAACGGCACAGACCTGTACCGCGCAATACTTCTACATGACTTCATAGCGCAAATTGACCACGCAGCGTATCTGGGCTTTGAGCTTGCGCGCGCGGAGCACTGCCTGAAAAAAGGTACAAAATTTGTGCAGGACAA
>DAOVYR010000109.1 GCA_030635525.1 Candidatus Nanohalarchaeota archaeon
AGCGCGGAAAAGAAGTCAGATGGCACATTTGAAGGCACTGTAACAGTAGGATCATGTGTTGACTGTTATGGAGCGGATGAAATAACACTATGGGTGTTCGCTCTGATGCCGGTCAACCACGAAGACTGGTTGTCTGTGCAGTATAGACCATATGGTGAGTTCATGAGTTTTCTGGATGAGAGCTCATGTAGCGACGATAGTGTTACCGTGCTGAGGCCGTGTGATGAGGTGATTTGAGGGGGGCATCCTTCCCATCTCACTTTTTCTTTTTTTGTTTAGGGTTTTTTGGGTAAATTGGACTATTTATTTCTGTTTATCTGTGAGACTAAGGCATTGATTGTGCTTGCGCGCGCCCCTTTTCCTGCCCCCGCACCACCTATATGTTTTCGATTTCTTTTCTTAGGTTGCGCAGTTCGTCTTTGAATTCTTTTCTTTTGTAGATGCGCAGAACCAGGCTTGCGAGGATTGCTATTGCGCTTAGAAATATTATGCCGAAACCCAGTTTTTTTAGTTCTGTTGTGGTGCTTTCTACGCGGAAGGTTGTTGTGTCTTTTATTTCTCCGATGGGGTTTAAGGTGGCTGTGGTGTGGATTGTGTATTCACCTGCTTTGATTTGCGGGATGATGAATTCGCGATGTAGGGTGCGAGGGGTTCTTTCTTCGAGTTTTTGGAGTTTTTCTATGTCTGCATAAATTGTCTGTCCTTCGGATGTGGTTATTGACTCTATCTGGATGAATGAGACAGACATGTTTTCACTAGGTATGAAGATTATTGTGAGGTTCAATTTTTCTGATGGGGAATAAAATGGTTTGTCTGTGTTTGTTATCAGGATCGGAGGAGTTTTTATGTATGACAGGGTGATGGTTGTTGTGGTTTTGTTTTTCATCATAGGTATGGATATTTTTATGGTGCCTGTATCGCCTTGTTCGTATTTTAGTTCCATGTTGTTTTGGGTTATGTTACGGGTGCGGTCTTCGGATACAGGATATATCATGGTTATGTTTTCGTAGTCTATGGATGATGGGTTTTTGAGTGTTACGTCTGTTGTGAATATGAGTTCTGTGCCATTGTATTTCTCGATCGAATATTTTTCATCCATTATCAGTATCGGAGGGGTTGTTATGTCTATGAGATATGATTTTTTTCCGTTCGGGGCGTATGTGTCTTTCCAGAGTGCGTCTATTATTCCTTCTTTGTTATTGTCCAGGAGATGGTTGATTTCTGTGCCTTGTGTGCGTATGTGGGAAGATATCACTTCAGGAAACAGGAGGGTTATGAACCTGTGCTGGACGGATACGTGGTTTGGGTTGTAGACGTCGATTGTCTTGAGCCAGCGAGGGGGTTTTCCTACTATTATCTGATGAGGCTGGAATTCTGATTCTCTGATTTCGAGGGGTAAGATTTTGGTTTTGTCGTATGTTATTCTTATGTATGTTTCTATGTCTTTGAAGATATTTTCGTGGGTGTAATAGTTGAAGCCAATGAGGCGTGTTGTTATGTTACTGTTGCCGTAGGGGAGAGCGGCAATGTAGGTTATTGAGTATAAATCGTTTTTTTTGAGGTCGAGAACCTGTTCTTCGTTGTCCCAGTCTGATGATTTAAGCCGGACTGAGTAGCGGACGACATTGTTTGTTGTTTCGGGGTCTTTTTTTATTATGAGGTGATCCACAGTGTATGTGCGCCATCTTTTTTTTAGGGAGTCGTATATGGACAGGTTGACTAGTTCTGCGTCAAGGGATGAGCCAGAGGGGAGTATTATTTCTGAGCGTATGCTTCCGATGCCCAGGTCGCTTGTGTCTATGATTTTGAATACGGCTGTTATTTCTGCTGTGTCTGTCGGCTTTTGTGCGATGATTTTGGCACTGCTTTTTTCTATGGATGCAAATGGCATGCTGGATCCACCGCCGCCCGGAGCAGACCCGTCGGGGTCGGGCGTGGGTTCGGGTTCTTCTGAGCCAGGGAAGCCCGCAGATGAGGATGCGAAGAGTGTTAAGGGTGTGCCTGATGTGGTTTTGAGGATGAATGTGGTTGTGGATGTGAATGTGAATCCGTTAGATGTTAAAGGGCCTGATGCCTGATAGCGGACCAGGATGTCCTCGTTTAAGCCTAATTGTTTGCCTAGTATTTTTGAGATGTCATCTATGGTGATTGTTAATATGTTTGATGTCAGGTTTATGGTGACGTTTGATGTGATGTTGTATTCGCTGCCGCCGAGGGTTATGTTTGAGTACCATACTGTTATGTTCTGGATTGTGTAGCCTGCGGGGACGGTTGATGTGATGGTTGTTGCGTTGAAGTAGATTGATGGATGGCCGAGGTGCCGTGCGAAGTCTTCAATGTCCAGGATGCGGGTTGGCTCTGTAGATACTATTGAGATGGATTTCTGGGCGATGCCGTCTGCCTGGTAGAGTGTGGGAAGGTCGAGTATGGTTGCTGCGGTACTGAGGTATTCTGAGGGCTCCCATTTTACGTGCCAGTTGAATTCGGAGACGTAGTAGTGTTCTGAGCTGTTGGTTATGTGCCATGGGGTTTCGTATGTCTGGTCGGGCGTGAGTTGCTGGGGCGCGGGTACTGTGCCTGATGCAATGTCTTGTGTGAGGTTGGTGACGTTGTAGAGGGCCCAGTCTGTCAGTGTGTAGGTGAGGCCTTGTGCCTTGTTTGTGATTGTGCCGTGGAGCCATACGCTGTCTTTGAATAGCATGCGTACGCCCTGGCGTATAGGGCCACGTGAGAAGCGGCTTGTGACTGTGATTCCTGTGAATGTGGATGAGGGAGCGTATTCTGCTTTTAGTGAGTCCTGCTCGTTTATCTCTAAGAACTGATTGTTGCGGTCGTAGTTTATGTTGGCCTGTGTTGTGCCGGGGAAGGTTATGTAGACAGGGGTGTTTGCTGTGAGGTCGCCCTGCCAGTAGATTGTGTCTGCGTATGTGTCTAAGTCTGTGTCTATGGTCTGGAGTGTTGTTGAGGATGTTGCGGAGGCTGCGCCGAGGATCATGCTGTCGGCAGTGTACAGGTTTTCTCTTATTTTGAAGTATAGATCATGTCCTGTGACTGTTTTGTCGGATGTTATGGTTATGTTGAAGAGTATTGTGTTTGGGGAGCCGGAGTGGATGTCGCGGCCGCCTTCGGCGTTTTTGTAGGCTAGCTTGAGTGTTATTTTTGGGATAAGAGAGTGGTTTGTGATGTTGTAGTGAAGTGAGTAGCCATCAGTTGTGTCGAAGTACATCAGTGAGCGGTCACCAGCATTGGGGGATGCGGCTGTGTCGCGGAAGGTTGCGGGGGAGACGATGTTGGTGTTTCCTGTGTAGTCGTTTGAGATGTTTATCCTGATGTACTGGAGGACGTCCTGGGTGTTCGGGAGTTCTATGTCGAGGTGGCCCCTTGCGATGAATGGGGTTTTTTCTGTGCCGTTTGTGTAGAATTCGTGTCTTGATTCTTCGATGAGGTAGTGGGTGGGGGCTTGGCTATAGGTTAAGGGAGTTATGATTATGAGTGCTATTATGAATGCGGATAAATAGGAATATGTAAACCTGTTCATAGGAGGTATTTTGGGGTTTGTTGTTTATATACGTTTTTTGGGGTGGGGTCGACTCATGTTTTTACATGGATTTTTTAATTTTGGATGCCAATAAGGATTATGAAAGTTGTGAAGAAGGATTATGCGGATAAGCGCAGGCGCATGGTTGATGAGCAGATCAGGGGGCGCGGGGTCAGGGATGAGCGCGTGCTTCAGGCAATGGAGGGTGTGGAGAGGCACAGGTTTGTGCCAGAGAGGATGAAGGAGTGCGCTTACTTTGATGAGGCGCTTTCTATCGGTGAGGGGCAGACTATTTCGCAGCCGTATATGGTTGCGCTTATGAGTGAGTGCCTTGAGCTTCGCGGGGATGAGTCGGTGCTTGAGGTCGGGACTGGTTCGGGGTACCAGGCGGCGGTTCTTTCGTGTCTTGCGCGTGAAGTGTATTCTGTTGAGAGAGTTGAGAGGTTATTTTTGCAGTCGAGGGAGAGGCTTGAGATGTTGGGTTATAGGAATGTTCATGTTGTCTATGGTGACGGGTCGCGCGGGTATGAGAAGGAGGCGCCGTATGACAGGATTATTGTTACTGCTGCAGGATCCAAGGTCCCGGATAAGCTTTTGGGGCAACTGAAGGAGGGAGGGATTCTTTTGATGCCTGTCGGCGGTGCGTTTATGCAGAAACTTTTGAAAATAAGGAAGGTTAAAGGGAAGGTTTTAGAGGAATGTGTGACTTATTGCGTGTTTGTGGGGCTTGTTGAGGGAAGCAAAAGAAATTAAGCGGCTACAGGGTTGGTTTTGTTACCGTAGCCGTAGTTGTAGAAGGAGAGAATCTTGTTTATTCTTTTTACTTCTTTAAACTGACCGCTACGGAAGGCATGGTCCCTGTTCTTTAGCCAGTAGGTTATTTGTTTTTTTCTTTCAGTTGCGTTTACGCTCATTTGAATCACCGTTGTGTTGATTGATGAATATGGATTTCGCGCGCTTCGGGACATAAGAAAAAAGATACCTGTTATTTTTCTTTGGTTTCTGCTATGTCCAAAAGGCTTGTGATGATATCACATAGGGTTATTCTTTTGCCGCCGTTCTTTAGCTGCTGTTTTGATGTGTATGTGAGGAGACGGGCATGTACTTGCGCTTTTATTTTAAGGGTCTTGTAGTTGTCGGGCATGTTATCATGGCTCTATTACACAGGCGTGTTAGTAATTTGGTTACTTTTAGTAATAGTAGTTATATTAGTAATGAAAGTATTTATATGTTTCGGTGTTCATTTTGTTTTTTTACTGTTAGTGTGTCACGTGTTCACATCACC
>DAOVYR010000077.1 GCA_030635525.1 Candidatus Nanohalarchaeota archaeon
CAGAACATCCTCTACATAGGCAAAGCCAAATCCATAAAAAACCGCATAAAAACCTACTTCCAGAACACAAAAACCCACACACCAAAAATAAAAATGATGCTAAAAAACGCATCCACCCTCGAATACATCCTCACAGACACAGAACTCGAAGCACTCATTCTCGAATCAAACCTAATAAAAAAGCACCATCCGCGCTACAACATCCTCCTGAAAGACGACAAATCATACCCCTTCATCCGCATAACACTCGAAGAAGACTACCCGCGCGTCTTCCTCACACGAAAACAGCGCGCAAAACACTCAAAATACTTCGGTCCCTACCCCGAGACCCACGAGATCAAAAAAACCCTGAAATACCTGAACAACCTCTTCGGCATACGGACCTGCCGTGACAAAAAATTCGCACGGCTACGCCCATGCCTCAACTACGACATAGGCCAGTGCACAGCCCCCTGCACAGGCAAAATCACAAAAACCGGATACCAAAAAAACATACAGGACCTCATCCTCTACCTCACAGGCAAAAACACACAACTCCTAAAAGACCTTGAACACAAGATGCGCACCCACTCAGAAAAAAGAGAATATGAAGCCGCAAAACAATACCGCGACAGGCTTGAAGGCATAAAAAAACTCACATCCGCGCAAAAAATCATATCCCAAAAAAACGAAGACATAGACATAATCGCAGCACACACAAAAAACCACACAACCCTCATCCAGCTCCTATACATACGCGCAGGCTCACTCACAGGCAAAACAGACTACATATACCAAAACGAAAACGAGCAGGAAAAAACCATCCTCAACTCCTTCCTAAAACAATACTACACAAAGCACGAGATACCAAAAACAATCCTCCTATCACACGAGATAGAAGACAAAGCCATCATCCAAAAATGGCTCACAAAACAAACAAAAACAAAACTGATAGTCCCGAAAAAAGGCGAAAAACACAAACTAATCCTCCTCGCCCAAAAAAACGCAAAAATGAACCTAAACGAACACCTATTCCGTACAGAAAAAAACACCCGAACCCTGGAAACCCTAAAAAACAACCTCAACCTGAAAACCCTCCCCCGGCGCATAGAAGCCTTCGACATCTCAAACATCTCAGGCAGGCACGCATGCGCATCAATGATAGTATTCATAGACGCAGAACCAAAAAAATCCGAATACCGCCGATACAAAATAAAAACAATACACCAGCCAGACGACTATGCCATGATGCAGGAAGTGATAGAGCGCAGGTACGAAAAACACCCCCTACCTGACCTCATATTAGTAGACGGCGGCAAAGGTCAGCTAAACGCAGCACTAACTTCACTAAAAAAACTAAATCTTCCTCCCGCGCAAATTCTTGGCCTTGCAAAAGAACACGAAGAAATCTACCTTCCGCGCAAATCATCCCCGATAATGCTCCCCAAAGACTCAGAAGCACTATACCTCCTCCAGAGAGTGCGCGACGAAGCCCATCGTTTCGCAATATCATACCACAAACTTCTAAGGTCAAAATCACTAATCGAATGATGTCTCAACATATCATCATATCGTTATCTGGCGATATAGGCACTCCAAAATATCTACATCATCATACAAAAGCATATAAATGAGTTGAACTTTATTAACTCTATCCCATATCCTTGGAAGAAATCTCTGTCTCAGTAAGGGAGACTTCTTTCGACAAGAGATGTTTCAAACTCTTTAAAAGGAGTTTGAACACTCTTCCCACTTTCTGCATTACGTACTTGAACAAAACGACCAGTGACATTTCATGTACTAGAGCAAAGCGCCAGTGACCTAATGCGTACCTGAACAGAGCAAACAAGTGACCTAAACCGAAGGTTTATGGTCGCTCTGATAGTCAACCTTTCTGAAGGTTGAAGCGGAACGCTTTACGGTCGCTCTAATCGCCAGCCTTTTACAAGGCTGTTGAAACACTCTTCCCACTTCTTTTGTTCTCAATGGCAATATCTATATTATTTTTTAATATTAACCTGCAATAAAATACAATATGACCTCTATGAAACTAATCCGCCAGGGCGCAGAAGCAAACATCTATCTTAACGAAAGAGACAACACAATCATAAAAGACCGCATCAAAAAAACCTACCGTATAACCGAACTCGACAACCGTCTAAGAAAATCAAGAACCAGATCAGAATCAAAACTGATGGACAAAGCGCACAACTTAGGCATCCTCACACCAAAAATAATATCAACAGAACAGGATAAAATCACGATGGACCACATCGCCGGCAAAAGACTAAAAGACACCCTAAACAAAGAAAACATAAAAACCACAATGACCACAATCGGCAAAATCATAGCAACCCTGCACACAAACAACATGATCCATGGCGACCTCACAACCAGCAACTTCATACAAAAAGAAAACGACATCTACCTCATCGACTTCGGGCTGGGAAGCATCTCAACATCAACAGAAAAAAAAGCCGTTGACCTGCACCTCTTCGAAGAGGCAATGGAATCAACACACTCAGACCTATACGAACCAGCAATCAACTCAATGCAGACAGCCTACAAAAAAAACTACAATGATTCAGAACAGGTCCTAAAAAGACTGGAACAAATAAGAAAAAGAGGAAGATACGTAAAAAGATAAAACCGTACCCAATCAATAATCGCACCGCACATCGCAATCCGCTAGATTCGGATGTGTCTTCACCCCGATATCCCCTGATCCGCATGCAGTCCTTTTCCAGAGGTTGCAGGCTACATTATCTGTAGTTGGTCTAATATTCCTGTTGGTGTTATCAATACTATTCAAAACAAGCGTAATCACTGCCAGCGCAACCACAAGAAGCACAACAATCGTTATCACAACATTTATTGATTTCTCAAAACCTTTTCTGTTCATAACAACTAATATGCACAAAACCCCTATATAAAGATATTATTCTGGTTGAAAACACGCGCATCAACACCATAAAAAAACAGATTCTGCCCTGGAAAATGGTGGGGCCCCTGTGAAATTCCCACGCGCCGCCATACACTTTGCGCACGCATGTTTTGAACACAGGTCACCAGCTCCCCGAGCTGGAAGGATGACCATTTTAGCATGCGAAACAAAAACACTTTCGCATGAAGCTACCCTAAGGCCCCGTATATCCTAAATGTATCACCATATTTTTTAATCTTTACCCAAAACCCTGAAATCAACAACAACACGATAATGATACGGCCCGATATTTCCGCACTTACGCACAAGCAAAACCTCAATCCTGTACCCTGCCTTCCTGCACCTAAGAGAAACCATCTCCGCCGCGCCCCCAAATTCCTCCTCACTCAAAAAGCAATAAAGATGCACAACAGTCCCGATTGTCGCCTTTTTGAGCGCAGCCTCTAAAAAATCACACGCATTCTTAGGCGCAGGCATCATAATCCGCTCAAAAGTCCCGGAAACATCCGAAAGCACATCAGAAACATCCCCCAAAACAACCTCGACCTTATCCGTAACCTTATTAAGCACAACATTCTCCCTGAAAAAAGCAACAGCATCCGGGTTAACCTCAACACCGACAACTTTAACATCCCTCGACCGCGAAGCAACAATCGCAAACGGCCCAACCCCTGCAAAAAGGCAAAGAATACTCTCACCATCCTTCACCATATCCCTGATCCTTCCCCTCTCAGACGCAAGCTTACTCGAAAAATAAGCGCAAGTAGGATCAACCTTAAACCGGCACCCATGCTCGCGATGAACAGTCTCTGTAGCCTTAGAAGGCCGAAAACCCTTAGGCACCCACTTAAAATCCCTATCTTTAGACTCATAAACAACCTCATACTCAGGAACCCGGAACTTTCCACCCACATCTCCTGTCTTCATCAGAACAACCTTCAGGTGCTTCTGGACACAAACAAGCGCCTCTGCAATCTCGCGCTTCTTTGAAACAAGAGACTCCCTCAGCTCAATAATCCCGATATCCCCGATAACCTCAAAAGATCGGTCCAGCGCACCAATCTCATCACCGGATAATTTACCCGAAAGCGCATCCTTAAGATTCATGACAATACTTGCAAACCATATTATTTTAAAATTACGCAAATCACATAATACTATGCTCTACATGATAGGAACCGGGATATACGACGAGCGCGACATATCCCAAAAAGCCATCGACGCGCTCAAAAAAAGCAAAAAAATATACGCTGAATTCTACACATGCCCCGTAAACGTAAACCTCGTGGCCCTTGAAAAGCAGGCCACAAAAAAGATACAGGTACTAGACCGAAAGCAGGTCGAAGAGCAGGACACAATACTGGACTCCGCCAAAAAACAACCGACAGCATTCTTAGTAGGCGGCGACGCCTTATCTGCAACAACCCACACACAACTGATGCTCGATGCCAAAAAATCAGGCATAGAAGTCAAAGTGATACATGCATCATCAATATTCACAGCAATAGCAGAGACCGGCTTGCAGCTCTACAAATTCACAAAAACAATCTCCCTGCCCTTCCCCCAGGTTAACTATTTCCCCACAACCCCCTACACAAACCTGGAAGACAACATAGGCACAGGACTCCACACACTCCTCCTGCTCGACATCGGCATGACCGCAAACACCGCAATAGACATCCTTCTGGACTTAGAAAAAAAAATGAAAAAAAACATATTCACAAAAAAAACAAAGCTCATTGTCGCAGCCCACCTTGGCGGCGATTCCCTCATAAAATACAACACAATAGAAAATTTAAAGAAAACAGACTTTGGCGCCCTCCCCCACACAATAGTCATCCCCGGGAAACTCCACTTCACAGAAGAAGAATACCTGAAAACATTCAGGGACTGATAACATGGACACAGAAAAAAAACTGACACAGGAAACAGAAAAATGGCAGAAAAAACTAAGCGCCCTAACCATCACACCCAAATCCGAAAAAGGAAATCAATACTTAACAAACATCAACGCATACATCTCAGACTCAGCACACTTCCAATCAAAAAACGACCCCATACGCGCATTTGAGGCAATAATCTGGGCATGGGCATGGGCAGAAATCGGCAAAGACATAGGCATCCTTGACTACTAGACCTTTCGTTCCCAGCGAACGATTCTACCCCAAACCTTTCGCATCAGACGAAAACCACGGAACAATACATTATTTATACTAATTCACCCAATACTTTCTTCATGGTAAACTGGCACCTTATCCCTAACGAAAAAAAGATACATGATACGACAATGTCAAGAAAAGTATTCTTAAAATACTACCTTGGAGCCATCATACTCATAATTCTCGCTATCGCAGCCTTCAGTCTTCCCTTCGTGATGCCTGACATCCCGATACCATCCTATATTGCAGGAACCGTCCTCATATTATTGAGCCTGATCCCTGCAGGCATAGCAGAGATGAAACGGCGCCGTGAAATGATACTGATAACCACCGACCGCATACTCGTGCGCAAATTCGACAAGCCCACAGGCTCCGTAAACATAGAAGCAATCCCCTTCGACAAGCTCACAAACATAAGAGTAAAGCAGACAAGAACCCAGCGCATGCTCCACATAGGTGATGTAGTATTCATCGTAGCATCAACCGAGCACATACTAAAAGACGTAGATCCACCCTATGTAATCGAAAAAGCAGTCTACAGGATCATAGAAAAAGAAAAAGCGCGCGCAAGAAAATAATAATTGACATTTTAACCAAAAATCATCTATTACTATAGTTCTGGTCGTAACTATATGGACAAACTGAACA
>DAOVYR010000119.1 GCA_030635525.1 Candidatus Nanohalarchaeota archaeon
CTCCTCACAGTTTTTAAATATGTTGTGTGTACCTTGCCGATAGAATCTTTTTTTTGCAGGTTGCTCTATTGCTGTTTGCCTCTCAGCGCAGGAAAACATGCAGTCAAAGACATGACCTTTTAGACTACATGTCTTTGCCACATAGTTAACGTCTCTTTGTTTTTGTAGATATTTGTCCATTTAGTAACGACTTTAACTATATTAAGTTTGATTAACTGTTTTTGTAGTGGTGTGGAGAAATGAATAAGATTCTTTTCGGGCTTTTCTGGATGGTTGCCGTTACTGTTGTTTGCGGGTGTGTTGCAGAACAGAATGAGGGTGTGATGGCGGATAAGGTTAGCAGGGTTTCTTTGAATATTTCTACAGATAAGGCGGTTTACCATTCTATGGAGCTTGTGAATATCAATGCAGAGATATATTCTAATGTGAATGTTTCTGATGCGACTGTTACGGTAAAGGGTATCAATGGCAGATTAAATAAGGAGAGGATTTTAAATTTAAGTGAGGGAGCAAATGAATTGTCTTTTACTTATAAACTGCCGAAATGTAATGTCTGCGGGGGAATCAGTGCAGGAATATATAATTTAAGTTGTGAAGTGATGTATGAGAATGTGACTGTCAGGGATTCTGTTGGTGTGAGTATCCAACAGTAAGATGGGTATTTTTGAAATGTTGTGAGATATTGTTGAGAAAGGAAAGCTAAACTATTTTGTGAGTTTTTTGGCTGCCAGTTTTATGTCGTCGCTTACGATTGTTTTCCTGCCGGCGTGGTTTGCAAAGGTTATTGCTTCTTTTGATATCCCGGATGCTATGCTTTCGAGGGCAAGGGCAAATTGTCTTGCGCCGGATTTTGATACACGTTTTGCACCCGCATCTCTTAATATGCGATCCATGGGTGAGTCAGGTATTTCACTTTTGTTTTCTGTTTCGGGCATTGTTATCGACCTATAGTTTATTTGTTGGTATTAAAAGTATATATATGTACATAAGCATGCCGGCTGTCTTGCCGTGAAATATAGAGAATATCCGAATCATGAAATTATATATAGGATAAACACCCTAATTACGTGTTATGGGACGACATAAAGGACCGGATCCGGTGAAGGTTAAGAAGATTAGAAAAGCACTTAGCGGAGCCAAAGAGGGGTTGTGGGCAATGGAGGTTTCCAGAAAGACAAAGATATCTAAGTCTACTGTGCAGCGCTATCTTACGACTTATATGAAGGATGAAGTTGTTGAGTTCAGGTCTTTTTCTGAGCTTGTGAAGGTCTATAAATTACGGTGAATCTATGCAGAAACTAACGGAGTATGATTGCAGAGTTTTGCTTTCGAAGTATAAGATAAAGCTTCCGAGGGCAGAGCTTGCGAGAAGCGAGGATGAGGCAGTCAAGTATGCGGAGAAGATCGGGTATCCTGTTGTCCTGAAACTTATCTCTGCTGATATGCTGCATAAGACGGATGCAGGTGGAGTGATCATTAATATTGATGATGCAGAGGGTGTCAGGAAGGCGTATGGGAAGATTCATAGTAATGCGCGCGCGCATGGCAATATCTGTGTTGACGGGATCCTGGTTGAGGAGACTCTTTGCGGGAGGCAGGTCATTGTCGGCTCTGTGCGGGATCCGCAGTTCGGTCCGGTGCTGATGTTTGGAATCGGGGGGATATTTGTTGAATTACTGCATGATGTGTCGTTCAGGGTGATACCGATTACGCGCCGCGATGCTGAGAAGATGATACTGGAGATTAAGGCGCACGATATACTTTCGGGGGTGCGCGGGCAGAAGGGAGTGAACAGGAGGGCGCTTGTGGATACTCTTGTCAAGGTTTCGAATATGGTTGAAAAAGAGAGAGAGATTGTGGAATTGGATATCAATCCTTTGTTTGTGAATGAAAAAGAGGCCGTGGCAGGGGATGCGAGGATTGTGATGTCAAAGTAATAATCATCCGGATAAATTGCATGATTTGTCTGTAAGAGGGATCATCATATGAAAGAAAAAGAGAGACGTGGAACGAGTATCAGAGATAGTGATAGTCATAGTCTTCCGAATCTGCCTTTCTCTTCCAAGAAAAATGAGAGTGAAGGCCAGAGACATTCTTCTGTTATGCTTGAGAAAGATGAAACATTAGCAAAAACCAAAGGGGGTTCGAGCAGTTCGATGAAGGATAAAATTGCGCATCTCTTCGGGGGGAAGGAAACGAGTTCAAAGCCGGGAAAAACGGAATTCAAAGCACCACAGTCTAATGAAACCAGCAGCATGCAAACACAGGAGATAGACCCTAATGATTTTAAGGTGCAAAAGCCGAGTTTGAAGGCGAATGTTGCAGCAATGAGAAATCCGATAAAATCACATAGTGAACATATGGAGATATCGGATATAAAAAGTGTCTCTGTGAGACTGAGTGAACTTGAGGAGCATGTTATGGAGATGCATTCTGCTTTTGATGAATTTGTATTGCAGGCAGATCAGTATATGAATTATGAGCAGTTTATTGAGATACGCAAAGAGATTGAAGATAAAATAAAAATGCTTGATAAAATAGAAAAATCTCTTGATGATTCAAGGGAGCAGATAGTAAAAGATTCCGGATACATGGACTCGATTCTCGGGGGGTTTAAATATACTAAAAAGAGGATAGATCTTCTTGAAAAACGACTGGATATAATGTCGAAAAGTGATAATAGCGGCAGTGGCGCATCGACACTGAGAAAGCTTGTAAGCCCGTTTGGAGGGCATGATGTGAAACATGAGAATGGCTCTTTGGAATCATCGGGACTGGAGAAGACAATATCTGAATTAAAAAATCAGGTAGATAATCTGAAACAGCGTGATGCAGATATTTTGAAAGAACTTGAGATATTGAAGGCAGGTAATTGCCAGAGTGGTAAAATAGAGGATAGTGAGATGTCTGAAACCATTAAATCGCTTCATAAGGAGATTGACGGGCTAAAGGAAAGAATTACAAGCCACTCTGATCCCGGTGAACTGGAGAGTATGAAGAGACAGATCAGTGAATTTGGTGCGAGACTTGAGAATCTGGATAAAGGGGGTTTTGAAGGTGTTAATGGCGGGGATGCATTGATGGATGGCTATGTGGTTGCGGATGCCAATGAGAGAATCGAGGCTCTTGAGAAGAAGATGAAATCTGTTTTTAAAAACAAAGATGCAGATGAGGCCAGTGAAGAGTTTGAGAGCATGAGAAAGAATATGGTGTCAAGGAAGGCTTTGCAAGGAGTGAAGAGGAAGGTTGATGAGATTAATAAGAGGATTGATGAAAATGCTTTGAATAGTGAGAAGGTCAATGCATTAAGGAGACAGATGGATGAGTTGTTGGCTATGCGCGGGAAAAATAGGAGCGATAAGTCCAAGCTTAAGAAGGAGATTGAGGATGAAATTGTCAAAGAACTTGATGTTGATGCAAAGGTGAAGAGGGCGATGGGTAATGTCAAAAAGAAGATGACGGCAGAGGTTGATGCAATGCAGGATGCGCAGAGTGGCGGGGTTGGGCGTGAAGAGTTCATTAAAAGGCAGGATGAATTAAAGAGGGAGATAGCAATACTTAAAAAAGACATTAAGGGGATGTCTGGTGTGCAGGATTCCCTGAAAGAGATTCGCGATGTTGTTAATAATTTAAGAAAAGAGATTAGGAAAGAAGGGGATGAGAGGGTAGTGCAAAGTGTTGGCGGCGGTGTGCGTGAGGAGGATATCGCAGAGATCAGGAGTAATATTGAAAAGTTAAAGGCGATTTCGCAGGAATTGTGATGGATAATTTCTTAAAATAATCAGCAATATATTGAGTCATGATGTTTGAGGATTATAAGGATACTGCGCTTGTGCATGTTCGTGATGCGGTAAGTGGAAAGATGGCGGATGAGAAGATTGTCTTTTTGCTTGAGAAGATTAATGCGCTTTCTGATTATTATACTACGTCGTCGTGCTATGGCAGGATTGTTGTTGCGGAATCTACTGCGGATAATAAGAAGAGAGATTATAGGTTTCTTGGGAAGTGGCACAGGACGGTGAGTTTTTCGGATGCGGAGTGTGCGATTGAAGGCTATAGAAAGAATGTTCTTTTTTTTAGGGTGGATCCAGTGATTCTTCATGTGGGGTGCAGGGATCCGGATTCTGCCAGCAGGCTTCTTAAGGTATGCCAGAAGACAGGGCTGAAGAGGTCTGGGATGTACCAAATCAAGCCGCGCATCATTGTGGAGATCATGGGAGTGGATGCGCTTTATGCGCCTATCGGTAAGGATGGCAGGCTGATGGTTGATGATGGGTATATCGAGTTTTTGTGCGATATTGCAAATGAGAAGTTCAGGAATAATGAGAAGAAGATTGGGGATTTTGCGGACAGGGTTTCTAGTTTATGAAGTCTCTTGAGTCTGTGAGGGGAGCGTCTGTGAGTTTGCAGACGTGGCCGCATTTGGGGCATGTTGCCTGTCTTTCGCCCCGTTTCAGTTCGCAGGGGGCGTGGCATCCCGGGCAGATTATTATCATTTTGTTTTCCTCCTTTTATTGGATGTGCGAATCATCTTTTGAGAGTATGTCTATGATGCATTCTGACGGGTCAA